>CAKZMA010001542.1 GCA_937127375.1 uncultured Coleofasciculus sp.
ACCCACAACTGATCAACAAAACCCGCCCTCTTTTTGTTTCGATTCAAACGAATGACAAATGACAAATGACATAAGACAAATGACAAATTATGCTGTCTTGAAAAAGCGGATAATTTCGCGAACGTGATCCAGAAATTGACTATCTGTAGTTAATTGCGCGATCGCTTGTTGGGCTTCCCGGGCTAAACGCCTGTGTTCAGCCTCATTCTGGGCTTCGAGTTGATCGAAACAAGCGCGGAGTTGGGCGATATCTTTGCGGCTTTCTTCCCAGTTACGGTTCTGTATCGCTACCCAAGACTGCTGATTCTGGGGATCGAGTTGGGGTTGAATCTGTCTGATATCCTGTTCTAAGTTTGAGACGCGATCGCGCAATTGGTACACATCCTCACGGGGATACTTAAACTCCCGGCGAATCATCGCTAAACGGGCGGCTAAATACTCATAGAGTCGAATAGCTGGGCGTAAGGCGGTTAACAGCAATGCTGCACCCGAACTCACATACCCTACCGCACTAATCCCCATCGCCGCTAGCGTGTAAAGCCCAATCGCAGATAGAATATGTAAGGCTATGGCTACCCAGAGCGATCGCGTTGCCACAACTTGAGCATAATTAACCTGTTTGGTGTCAATCTGTATCCCCTTTTGTGCCGATTGCGCCGCATCTGCCAAAACCGACTTGGCTTCAAAGTGGACATTCCAGGGAACTGTCACAACCACCAATAGCCACCAAAAGCTGGCAACTCCAATCACCCAATCCAGAAAATGTCCGGCGCTGATATGCAACCATTGCAGGATGCCAAATATCAGCAGGGTTACGATTCCCAATGCGCCACTCCATCCGATAAAGTTGAATAACATATCCTGTGACCTGTAAGTGTGAAACGTTTTCCCCGATCATGCGTAAGGGTTCCAGGGACAGGGGTTCAGCTTGTGATACTTTCTTTTGTTTCACAGGGGTACACCTGATCCGGTTGATTGTTACGAGATATTAAATACACGCCAAGTACCGAGAAATCTGGGAAACTTTTATATGTCTGAGTCATCACAGACTTTGTACAGAGGAAAGTTGTTGAAGAACTATACAATTAAAGGATTGAAGCGGACAAGATGAGAAAGCGTGCATTTTTTACACAAGTAGCCACCCTAGCCACGATCGCCCTATCTAGCCTAATCGCGAATAAATCAGTGGCGGCGACATTTGAACAAATTCCAGTTGAGCAAAATAAATTTATTGCGGTTGCTGCACCTTTTGGCGAGAGTTCCCATCAACTGCTGATTATTGAACAAAAAAGCAATGCGCGGCAGTGTTGGAGTGAAAGTGGCAGTAATCCGGTTATCGTTGATCCGTTATTATTAAACTTTGACTTTAGTGGGATTTGCGGACGTAGCACCGATAGTAATGGCTATTCAATCCGCATGGCGGGTGAAGATTTGGGCTTAGATTATTTACTGAGAATTGTTGAACGCGATGGTGAATTGGTACTGATAGGAACAAATAGCCGCGATCGCAGCGCCCCGGATGTTATAGTGGGTAGAACCCAAGGCTTAGCTAATGGGTTTGTCAAGATAGTCTTAGAACCCGGTTGGGACTTTGCCCGACGTTCCTATCAAGGTAGACCATTGGGTCATATTTATCTGGCAAATAGTCAACCCTTAAGCAGTATTGGTACAGGTAGCGGTTCCGGTACAGGTTCTAACCCAGGCACAGGTTCCGGTACAGGTTCTAACCCAGGTTCTAACCCAGGCACAGGTTCAGGAACTGGCAATCCAATCGTAACTTTTCCCGATGTTGCCAATGACATTTATGCCAATGAAATTCAGCAAGCCGTGGCAATGGGATTTATTGCTGGATTCCGAGAAGATAACACATTCAGACCGCAAGCGGCTTTAACTCGTGAACAATTGGTTTCGATTATTTTTGAGGCACTGAATCAACTCCCCAACGCTGATTTAGAACTGCCTAATCAAGTTACCTTTGCCCCTTATCCTGATGTTAATCCCTCCCGATGGAGTGCGGCAAAAATTCAATGGGCGCGGGATAATAATATTATCAGTGGTTATGCGGATGGAAAATTTCGACCTACACAACCAGTGACTCGCGCTGAACTGATGGCAATGGAACGGCGGGCGGCGGAGTTTGCCTTAAGCCTTCAAGGTCAACAACCCACGCTTACAGCGAATCAGTCTGCTTTAGAGTTTAGCGATATTCAGGGTCATTGGGCAGATGCGCTAATTACTCAAATGTCGGCTTATTGTCGAGTGGCGTCTCCGTTAAATGAAAGGGGGAGTGCTTTTTCTCCGAATAGCCAAGCCCAACGGAATTATGCGGCGGCGGCGACGGTGCGAATGCTTAATTGTGTGAAATGATTGGTCATTCGTCATTCGTCATTCGTCATTGGTTATAGCAATACGCATTGAGGTTAGGACAATAAATTGGGTAAAAAGGGAATAGGCAATAGGTAATAGGGGAACTATCACATACAGATGCTTCCAAAGTACCTTTGGAATACCGCTTGCTTCTTGCTCCCCTCTCCCAAGCTTGGGAGAGGGGTTGGGGGTGAGGGCTGGCGTGGGAGTCGCTGCAAAAATGAAC
>CAKZMA010001543.1 GCA_937127375.1 uncultured Coleofasciculus sp.
TTTAAGCTCATTTAAATTGCTAATTTGCCATAACCAGTCTAAGAGAGCCAAAAATATTTCTTCATTGAGTATTTTTTTATGATAAATAACAGTAGCTCATTCAACTGGCGTCACACGATATACGCTGCTATAGTTACGTTGGGTATATCTCTATTTTGTGGAACTTTATTTTCACTGTTGGCTTACAAACCTTTGTCAGAATCCAATAATCCTATAGCTCAACAATTTGCCGAAGCTATTCGTAATTTGTTTAGTCATGTAGGTTTCTATCCCGACAATACAAAAATATCGGAGAAACCAGACAACGGAATAAAGCCTTCACAACCTCCTCATACAAGCGACTCGACAACTTCCCAGACATCTACTAGTCAGGTACAAACATCCCTCCCAAAGGACGATTCGCCACCAAGGATATCGGAGACACCAAGCGAACCAATTAAGCCTTCAAATCCTCCTCTTACAGGCAACTCGACAGATTCCCAGACATCCCAGAATGGAATACAAACAGCGCCACCAGAGGACGATACTACACTGGCTAAAACACCTCAAGAGTTAGGACAGGATAAATACTTAGCAAAAGTTAATAGTGCTAGAGATCAGTTGTCTGACCTGCCAGCAGATATGCAAATAAAATTTACACTGGGAGTTCATACCCCAATCCGAACGGAGAATGTAGAATCAGCTAAGGAAAAGTCGCCGATAAAAAATTGGGAAGCAATCGGATTGGTTAGTTTATCAGGAGAACCCTTACCTCTGACAGTAGGCGATATACAACAAATGTTTGACACAAAAGCGAATACTCTGTACACAGCATCGCAAGCACCGACGGGAGAGATGCCTATTATTAACTTGCTGGGCTATAATACACAAACCAACCAGGTATCTCTACTGCCAAATGTTAGATTTCCTGATTTTTTTCGAGATGCATTGAACGCTACTTTAAATAGAGAACTAAAAAGCAATAACTATGAAATTAATCGCTTAGACATGAATAAAGTACAACCGATTCGGGAGTAAATTTTATGAAACAAAAATTTTGGTACAGACTTGGATTGATAGTTACAGCACTTTTAACTGTTTCTTTTGCGGTAATCTTGGCTCACCCATCTGATGCAACCCGTGCCAGAAATCAGCAAATGCTTAACCTGCATTTAATCGATGAAGTTAGATCAGCTCAAGATTTAGGTCTGGACTACCTTATGCAAGAGTCAGATCAATTAATGGCTGGAATTGTGGACAATATCAGGTATGCAGAAGCTGAAATTACTCAGATGACGCAAGACATCAAAGTCGCCTTCGATCTAGGTACTAATGACCCAATCCGAATTGGAGCTTTACCCGATCAAGGACAATTGACTAGAAGAACCGATTATCAAGCTGTTGGTTATATTGATTCTTTTGGGACAGCAAAAGGTTTTACCCCTGCTATACTCGCGACAATGTTCAATGTAGAAGCCAACAAAGGAGGACAGCTAGTAATGACACCGGAAGCCGAGCAGATTTTAGTCGCTGATGCCAGTGGTTCATTTCTACAGGAAAAGAGAGTTCCTACCTTGGACTTGATTGTTCACTCGAAACGGGAAAGAAAGCTGTATCTGGTGTCCAATGTCAATGCCAATGCCGTTTGTCGGGATGCGCTTAATGCTGTTTTTAACAGTAAATTGAATCGACTAGGTTTTGATTTTGAGCCAACAAAACCTGGCAGAGCCATACCGCTATGGTAACTGGTTTGATGGTCTATGTTAGCTTGAAAATAGCGTTAATCATTTTCACAATTCATCTATTAATTGTCAATAACGAGGATAGTTAGGCATGAGAAAGTTAATCTCTTGGAAAAAATTGGCGATTGTATTACTAGCATTCATAGGAATTGGTTTGTCTGTTTTCGTGGCTCAACCATCTAAGGCAACGAGTGCAAACTATCAACGAATGATTGAGCTAGGTTTTATCGATGAAGTCAAATCTCTTGAAGAGCTAGGTCTAGAGTATCTACGTCAAAAACCACCAGAACTTACTGCTAGTCTAGTAGACAATATTAAATACACAAGGGATTTAGCAGAAACTCAGATGACTGACAATATTTCTTATGCTATTCCCCTGGGAACTAACTCTCCATTCGCTGTTGGACAGTTACGGAATGATGACGGTGGAACAATAAATGCAGCAAATTTTGAGGGTGTTGGCAGTGTTACGAATAGTGGACAACCAGAACCTGTTACTGGAAGAGATGTAGTTGGGATGATAGATGCAGAAATCGCTAACAATGGTAGTTTTGACAATGTTTCTTTGAGCGATAGACAAATGTTAATGGCTGATGCTAGCGGTTCATTTCTTCAGGCAAGGCGAGTTGCATATATTGACCTAATTGTACAAGACAAACAAAGTGGTCGTTATTATCTTTTACCCAAGATTCGGGTAGATTCTTTTTGCCGAGATGCACTCAACTCAGTACACAATCGCACATTTCACCGATACAACGGTGATTTGGGCAGATTGAGAATCTTAGAGCAAGGTAGAGGATTGGCTTGATTTATAGAATGACCGAATAGGAACATCCCATTTTGGAAAGTAAACTATTCAAATCTAGTAGACTGACATAGCTAAAATTGTGGAATAGGTTGTAGGTTGGGTTGACGCCAGGAAACCCAACAGAATCTAGGGCTAAAGCCCTTGCTACAAGCCGCATCTCATCCACCAATTAAGGTGTGCCACGCCACTAGATGGAGAAATCACTAGACTTCGGAACGTTTTTACAAAGAGCTAAAATCTCTGAAACAATCACTCTGCTAGGATTATTCCATGAAAAATCTACAGTTATGGGGAAACTCAGGAGTCACAGCACTAATTCTTTTAGGAACTTTTTATTTTTCCGCTCAGATATCAAATTCTGAACAACTATCAAACACGAGTCAACCTGATGCGACAATAAATTCAACGGATCAGATTTCAACCGGACAAACACCAGAAGAGTTGGGTTTAGAAGCTTATCGAGAACTTGTTCGCCAAGCTCAAGCAAAAGTCTCTCTAATGTCAGCAGATGTACCAATAAAGTTTCCCTTGGCAGTTAATAGTCCTATTCGCATGGAAGAGGAAAATATGAACTCAGTTGAGCCAATATGGGAAGCAATCGGATTTGTTGATCTATCCGGACAGGCGCAGCCGATTACACCAGCCGATTTGAACGAGATGTTCGCCAAACATCTTGATAGCTTAAATTCAGCTAACTCGGTGATGCTACCCTCAGCACAGCAAAATTTGGATGTTACTCCAAACCCAACTCTTCCACAAACTGAAGAAGTTCCTGTCATTGACCTGATTGCTCTAAACACTCAGACAGGTCAAAAATATCTGATTCCTAAAGTTAGGTTTATGTCTGTCTTTAGAGATGCTGTTAATGGCACTTTAAATGATAAACTTCGTGAACATAGCATTGATATTTTAAATCTAGACTTGAGAATAATTACTCCAGAACAAGAAGGAATAATTGAGTTGTAAAGTGGTTTTTTTTAACTCTGCTACTGTATAGCAATATATTACCGAATATAGGTAATATTTATTTATGTTTACCACAAATAAGAAAATAAAAAATAAAAATGCATTATTAGGGGTTGTTTTAGTTATACTGTGGATAAGTAACATTAATTTTGCTTCCGCTGATATATCGAAAATTCATCTTACTTCTAGCGCCTTCCAAGTTCAACAAGTTTCTTCACTACGAGAAGTGAGAGAGCCGATAAACTTAGAACAGTTTGGACTTGAATATTGGTATCGCTTAACAGAAGATATACCGACAGCCAATCAGTTAATTAAACTGAGCAAACGATTAAGGGATGCCGCCCGATACCTGGGGTCAACATGGCCGGTTATTCTTCCTATTATTCCGCCATTAAATGGCGAAATGCAGCAACCTAATGGGAATTACCCCCGTTTAACAATTACTGACATAAGAGAAGCTGGAGGCAATTGGGTTTCTATGACAGCAGGGCAAACTCTAAAATTGGTCACACAGGAATTAGAAATATTGAAAAAATCTGGCGATCAACCTTTGGTTGATTTCCTGGTTAAAGATGAAGTGTCGGGCAAGTATTATTCACTTACTGGTGTACCCTTAAACCGCTATTGCTACGAACTATTAAATAACCTAAAACTCTAACTATTAGCAATGAAAATTATAAATTCAATGATTAAGTTTTTGGTCATCATTGCGGTTATATTATTCGTAATTATTAGCGATGTAGGTTGGGCATCTGCTCAAGATAAACCTGATTCAAATACTATTTCTTATCTTAGCGCCAGACTTAAACAATTAGTCAAGTTTGCCGCTCCTAGCAATCTGGGTTTAAATTACTTCATCCTGCCCAACTCATCTGATTTGAGTAGTATTCCTGCTGATCCTCATAATCCGCTGACGCCAGAAAAGGTGAACTTAGGAAAGCTATTATTTCATGAAACAGCATTATCTATAAATCCAATTAATCCCAAACATTGGCAACAGAGTAGCTGTGCGTCTTGTCATTTTGCAGAAGCTGGATTTAGATCAAATTTGGCACAAGCGTTGGGTGTAGGTGGTTTGGGATGGAATAAATCTAGACATCGAGATGCTGAGGTTTACTCTGTAGAAATTGATAAACAGAATATCCTGACTCCATCCGTGCTTAACAGTGCTTATCAAAAAGTGATGCTTTGGAATGGACGAGCTGGTGTGACTGGACCTAATGCTAACGAGCCTTTAATTCAGGAATTTGATGTCAATCGATTCAAGCTTGATGGCTTGGAAACTCAAGCAATTGATGCTATGACCGTACATAAACTAGGAACGGCAGCGATCGCTATCATACCAGAGTACCAAAAACTATTCGCTCAAGCTTTTCCAGACCGTGCCTATGTAGCCGCAGAGGTAGAAGATCTAAAAAGGGTGGGACTTGCAATAGCAGCCTACGAACGCACACTCCTGGCTAACCAAGCACCCTTTCAAAGATGGTTGAAAGGAGATGAAACAGCAATGTCTGCTCAAGAACTCAGAGGTGGAATAGTCTTTTTTAGCTCCTCTTGTGTTCAGTGTCATACAAGACCAAACTTAGCCATTACAGATTTTAGGTCAGTCGGATTTGCTGATCATCCCCAAGACTTCAGCGGACTCAACTTAGGGAGAGGAGTAATTACCAAACGAGCAAGTGATGATTTTAAGTTCAAGGTTCCACAACTTTATAACCTAGCAGATAGTTCTCCCTACGGACATGGTGCTTCTTTCAATACACTGCGCGAGGTTGTTGAGTATTTCAATCGCGCACAACCTCAGAAACTAGAAGCATTATATGCTGGTAATCTCAGTGTATGGTTCCGACCCTTAAATCTCACACAGCAGCAGGTTGATGATCTAACCGCTTTTCTGGAAACTGGTCTACGTGATCCTAACTTGATGCGTTATGTTCCAGAAGGCTTACCTAGTGGACTATGCTTTCCCAATAACGACCCTGTGTCCCGCAAGCAACTAAATTGTGATTGATGAATTAGGATTAAACTGTAGGGGCGCATGGCGTGCGCCCTTTTATTACACCGATATGCACCCAATTAAACCGTAAATTTAATCTCACAATAGGCAACACGATAGTAGAGTTAAATCATAAAATTAATAGTCATTTTTCAAATCTTGCTAGAC
>CAKZMA010001544.1 GCA_937127375.1 uncultured Coleofasciculus sp.
GGTTGTTGTGGGAACAAGCGCCCACGCTCAACCCCGAAACTGGCTATCCCTATCGCTTTACTGAACTCCCAACCCAAGTCCATATCGATATTTGGACGGGTGCGAAACAGCTAGCAATGCCTTGGGGGAGGTATGTGACATTATTCGTTTCACTGCACGGTACTGGGCTATATGAGCGCTATCGAAGTTGGCAGAAAAACCCGGAGTCTAGGCGAATTGTACAGGAATTTCTTAACAGTGAGTATGCCTTTCAAGAACAGCTTATTGCTACGTTGAACAATGACGCCCATTATGTCCCTTATGTGACACCAGAAGTGATCAAGCGCAACCAAAAACTGGTAGCGACTTGGGATGCTCTTTCACTAATTTTGTGTCAGAATGTGTCAGGTGAACAGCAGGTTGAGCAGGTTCCTACGGCTGATGGTGAAACTGTACTGACGTTGACTCATGTTAATGATGATCCTCACCAGATAATTGTATCTCCTTGGTCTTTTCAAGAAAGTGAGGTAACGCTGGTTTATGAAGGACGGCTATTACGAGAAACGTTTACAGATGAGATGGCGATGCGAGAGGCGCTGAGACGCGATCGCGGGTTAACTCTAACCACTATTCTGACACCATAGTAGGTTCAGGCACTTTTCCCGAGTTGACCTTAACAGTTGAGTAGATTATATTTGGGCTAGGGTAATACAAAATCCGCTTTCATAGCCCCCCTTTAAACTTTACGTGTAGGATAAGTGGCAACGCACGCTAGCGGTATATTACATCGAGTCTTAACCCGCTGTATCCTTACTTACTACAACTGTCAGCGCACTTACCAACTTGCGCCCAAACTTCCTTACGAGGAAAATTGGAATCAACTCTTACTAAAGGTTCTAATTTAATAATAACGAGCTTCTCTCCAGGTTTAATTAAACCCACACCCTCTGGTAAATATGGCTTTGGTCTATATTTCCTTAAGTTCACAGGGTTTTTTACGGTTACGACTTCTCCTATTGATGGAACACTAAGAGCATCAACACTAGGAGCGAATCGAGGATTTGAAGATTGAATCAGTTGCTCTTTAACAGATAAAGTATTTGAGGCATTATCAACAACACCTATTCTAATCCAGCCCATTGGAGTTATGTTTTTTATTGAATTAGAAGTTGCAGCAGGTACTAATGAAGGTATCCCTGATATATGGGTCAGGTGATTGATTGCGGTTACACCCACGAGACTAATTACAGCAGTTACAATAAAAGCTTTTAGGTTAGCTTTCTTTCGCCGACGAGATTTTAGTTGTTTAGGAAAAATAAAAGTATCGAAAGTTGGGATAGATGTAAATTTTCTTGCAACAGAAGTTGCACCTGACCTAAGCCATGGATGAGATTTTAAAGAAAAGGGAGAAGTACTTCGTTCTTCAATTAAGCGCCTAATACCTTTAGCGATACTTTCAAAGGCATTATCATAAGGTTTCCAATCGGTTACAGGTTTTTCCCCTTCAGGCAAGGCTTTGAGATTAAGATTGTCGAACGCACTCTTCCAATTATCGACTCGGCGAAGGAGAATAGGAATGACAATAGCTTTTCTATCTTTATGCCTTTGTTTAGCCGTTTCCAGAACGATGTTCCAGTTATAGTCTGAGGCAAAAAAATCCGCACTAATCAGCAACATAATTATATCAGCCGTCATTAATTTTTTATGTATTTCATTTTCCCATTCTTTTCCCGCACCAATCATTTCTGGATGCCAGGTATTGATAAACTCCTGCCGCTGCAAAATATTGAGCTGTTTGTCTAATCCTTGTAGCATTTTTTCATCATCTTTAGAATCAGAGCAACAATATAAAACTTTGATAGGTTTAGCGGGTGGCATCAATTTCAGTACCTCTAATTCAATAGTAAATATAGCTTAACTTGAACTTCTACAAACCTTATTATAAGACAGCTATCTGTTTACACGCTGGCAGCCAGTTCTTCAACTGCCGCACGGATACCTTGAGCAACACTGCAAAATGCTTCGTCACGATTTCCCCATTTGCTTACAGGTTTGCCATCTTTAGGCAGTGGTTCAAGCTTGCCGAAAGGTGTGTTGTTTCTCCAATTATCAGTGGGGTGGAGAATCACAGGAATAACACGGGCTTTCTTCGCTTCATGTCTCTCCATCGCCCGCCTTACCTCCACATCCCAGCAATAATCTGAGGCGATAAAACCTGCACTAATTAACAGCAAAATTACGCTAGCTGTATCTAGGTGGGTGTTTCTTTCGTTTTGCCATTCTTTTCCTGCTCCAATTTTACGATTGTGCCAAGTTGCAATCACGCCCTGCCGTTTCAAAATAATGAGGTGTTTTTCTAGATCATCGCGCAGCTTTTCGTCTTGGCTAGCAAATGAGAAGAAGACTTCAATTGGTTTAACAGACGTAACTTGGTTGTCTACTACATGCAAACTATTAGATGAATGAGAGCTTATAACTTTCTTGCTGGCGTCTATATTTTTGGGGAGGGAATTTAATTCATCTGTAATACATGCTAATGGTTTAGTTACTACAGTTTCTTCTTCTAATTCTGTAAGATTTTTACCTTTTTTAGAATTAAAGTCAATCTTAGGTAGCTGTAAAGGTACTCTTAAACACTCACAAATAAACTTTTTGACTCCAAGATAGATTTGATTTTCCTGGGAATTAGGCTTACAGATGCAAATATGGTTATCTGCGATGGCGACAGGCTTCACCCCTTCAATACCTGGATTAGCGCTATCCGGGTCTACAACCAAGATTCCCTGTATCGGCTTCGTCTCATAATAAACCTTTGTTTGAATTTTCAGATGACGAACATTTTCCCGATACCATTCATTTAGTTCACGCAACTGAGGAGCGTGTGCTTTTAGTTCTTCAACGCTCACTGTGCTTCGCGCAAGAATGCCAATATTATCGATTAGTTGAGCTAGATGAGAACCGGTGTGTGGAGTGGCTAGAAACACAATACCCTTAGTCTGTTCTATAAGGGATTGTTTTCTGAAAGTCTGAGCGGTTCTCAGCATTGCTTTTACCACTAATCCACCCAAGCTGTGAGTAACGAATATCAGCGGACGCTGACCAATATCACGATTTTCTAACCAATCTAGTAAGTGGCTAGCTTGGTCAAAAAGTGACATTGTTGCACCTTTCCATTCAGAAGCTTCAGCCTCATACCCAAAAGACCATATCCCAATATTTAACAAGTCTGTTCCCAGCCAAGTCAGCCAAAAGTTATTATCATCGTATAGCTCTTTCGGATGCCAAGTACTCCAAGCATTCCCACCTAAACCATGAATAAAGATGACATCGCCACTCCGACTAGCATTTTCGCAACCTAATATTTTAATCAAACCCCTCTTTGTTTGGCAATTTTTATCGTATGAATGCGGCTTTTTACGACGATTTAAAAAAAACATATTAGGCTTTCCTTTGAAACCAGCGTGATTTTAATGCAACTGTTCAATTAGTAATCCTGGCTACTAGGTTAGCAGTATTAACGATGATTGAGATTATTGGATGTGCCAGTTGAAAGAGTAGAACGCATTGTTAAAATACAATCAATGTAGGGTTAGTGAGAATAATCTAGTGATCGCACTCCTAACCTGATCCTCCCTGACTCAACATAGATACAATGTACTGATTGAGGCTCACATTTTCCCTGTCCGCTTTCTCAGCTAAACGACGATGCAACGATTTCGGCATCCGCAGGAGTAGTTTACCACTGTAGGTATCATCCGTACTGGGTAAAGGAATCTCATCTTCAGCTTCATAAGCTGTCTCAATCCACAACTCCCGCGCCTCATTTATATTTGCGATCGTCTCATCCAACGTTTCACCTTGAGTCAGACATCCAGGTAAGTCTTTAATCTGAGCTACATATCCCCCCTCTGGATCGGGGTAAAGTGTTACTGGAT
>CAKZMA010001545.1 GCA_937127375.1 uncultured Coleofasciculus sp.
AAATGTCGATGCGGTTCCCATCCGGTGTGACGATTGTGCCTGTACCGTCTGCTGGGGTTATCGATTGTGCCAGAACTAGGACTTCAGAGGAGGTGCCAAGGCTGAAAACCCAAAGCCAAAATCCGGTAACAGCGGCGGTTAAAAAATGTACTCTGTTCATGGCTGATTCATTAACCCAGCACAGGTTGGGTTTCAAAGGGACGTTGAATACTACTCGCTTCGTTGCCAGATCTATATATTGGATCTAACACATCTGCCAAGCTGCGATCGCACTCACTCTTTTTACGCTAACCATCTCACCTTTAACTTCAGGGGTCACACCACCCACAAGAGTTTGGTATAGGGCAATTCACTGGGCTAGGCAATCTAACTTAAAATACTCTTGCTAGCATGATAACCGACTTTAATCAGATTTAACCTGCTCGTCAAGCTTAATCGAAAAAGATTAACAATTCTCAAATTAGTTAAGCAGTGATGTAACTTTATATTGAGTCGTCAATAGCAATCGTTAATTGAGTCTCTTCTTATCAATTCAAAGGGGTTCAAAAACAAGTTTACAGGACTTACTCAGCTACATCACATATCGTGGCAAAGGTGCGTTACGCTACGCTAACACACCCTACACACAGAGGCTTGGCGTAAGTCCTAGTTGAATACAGTCCCTCGTTTCAAGCCACACCCTGACAGTCTCACAAGTATCACCCAGCAACTGATTTGATCCGTCAGGATTCGCTATCATCCAGATCATGGCTCTTTATCTGAAGAGAGTTTAACTTGGGCTATTTATGTTATATTTCTTTACAGATAGACCCGGACTGTCGCTTATATCAATGTGGTTGTGTCTATAAAAAGCCGAAACCAGCTTGATTTGCGCTCAAGCGATCGCAAACCGAAGCAATGGGATACCATCATTGCTGAAAGCGTAACAATGGAATATAAATCCGGCAATCAGCGCTATCAAGTGTTGAAAGGGATTGACTGGCAAATTCAGCGCGGTAATATTCAAATTCTCATGGGACCATCGGGTTCGGGGAAAACGACGTTCCTCTCTATTCTGGCGGGGCTACTGACGCCTTCATTAGGCAAGGTTTACCTACTGGGAGAAGAGATCACCAAAATGTCCAGCGCCAAGCTAGCCCGCTTTCGGCGAAACAATATTGGCTTTATTTTCCAGCATTTTAACCTGTTTCCGGCGCTAACGGCAGCCGAGAATATAGAAGTTGTGCTGAATATTAAAGGGATTCGGGGAACTAAAGCGCGATATCAGGCACAGGAGTTGCTCGAACACGTTGGATTAGAGATGCACGCCAATCAACGCCCTGCTAACTTGTCGGGGGGACAGAAGCAACGAGTCGCGATCGCACGGTCTTTAGCGGGTCATCCTCAGATTATCATGGCAGATGAACCCACGGCTGCACTCGACTCAACCAGTGGACATCGGGTAATTGAATTATTGCGGCGGTTGGCAAAGGAAGAAGGGTGTACAGTACTGATGGTGACTCATGACCCTCGTATCCTGGATGTCGCTGACCGAGTAACCTATCTCGAAGATGGGATTGTGAAGACATCTGGCATAACTTGACGCACAATAGTCTTAAGGTGAATGGCAGGCTCTAGTCAGCCCTGAACTAAAGTTAGCCCTGAACTAAAGTTCGGGCTTAAAGCTTAAACCCGTTAAAACGGGTTCAATGACTGACTGAGTTAATCTCCAGTCAGCCCTGAACTAAATTACTCGAAGAGAAGCCGTTACTCTTCGAGAACGCTTCGCGAACGCATGCGTCTACGGGCTTAAAGCTTAAACCCATTAAAACGGGTTCAATGACTGACCGAGTCAGCTCAATTTTATTCCTAGTTCGTAGTGGCGCTGTATTCGTCCTAAACGCTCACATCGCTGACTACAAACCTTGAAACAGGTTAGTCCATTTTAATGGACTTAAGCTTTTAGCCAAGAACTTGAGTTCTTGGCTAATGTTAACGCTGTACCCTTTAACACACCCTAAGTAAAATTTATGCGGTATTTGATTACAAGTGCGTTGCCCTATATCAATGGGATTAAACACCTGGGAAATTTAGTCGGTTCCATGCTTCCGGCTGATGTCTATAGCCGTTTCCTGCGACAGGAAGGTGAGTCGGTTCTGTTTATATGTGCCACGGATGAACATGGTACACCCGCTGAATTAGCCGCCTTAGAAGCCGGATTAGATGTCGCCACCTATTGTCAAAAACAACACGAACGGCAAGCCGAAATCTATCGAGGGTTTGGACTATCTTTCGACTATTTTGGTCGTACTTCCTCGCCAGATCATCACGAATTAACCCAGCATTTCTATCAACGTCTTGATGAAAATGGCTTCATGGAGGAACGGGAAATTCGTCAGGTTTACTCTCATGAAGATAGTCGTTTTTTACCAGACCGATATATTATTGGCACTTGTCCCCATTGCGGATACGATCGCGCTAGGGGAGATCAGTGTGAGAATTGTACCTCGGTATTAGATCCCACGGATTTGATAGAACCCCGTTCGGCGGTTTCCGGCAGTACAAATCTAGAAGTCCGCACCACTAAACATTTATTCTTGAAGCTGACTACCCTTAGTGATGAAGTACGTTCCTGGGTGGATAATCAGCAAAAATGGACAACGTTGACCAAATCCATTGCCCTGAAATGGTTAAATGAAGGATTACAAGACCGTTGTATTACCCGTGATTTAAATTGGGGTGTGCCTGTACCTCGTCCGGGATTTGAGGGGAAAGTATTTTATGTCTGGTTTGATGCTCCCATTGGCTATATTTCTGCTACAAAAGGATGGGCAAATCAACAGACTGAACCGGAGGCTTGGAAACCGTTGTGGTATGATGCCCAAGATATTCGCCATGTTCAATTCATGGCAAAAGATAATTTGCCCTTCCATACAATTATGTGGCCCGCGATGATTCTGGGAACGCGGGAACCTTGGACAATGGCGGATGATATTAAGGGCTTTAATTGGTTAACCTATTATGGTGGTAAATTTTCTACCAGTTCTAAACGTGGGATATTTTCGGATCAAGCCTTAGAGATTGTACCCGCTGATTACTGGCGCTATGCTTTAATTGCCATGTCTCCAGAATCGGCTGATTCGGCGTTTACCTGGGAGTTATTTCAAATTAAGATAAACAAGGACTTGGCAGACAATCTGGGTAATTTTGTTAACCGGATACTCAAATTTGCCAATAGTCGATTTAAAGGAGTAATTCCAGAAGGAGGAACGCCGGGAGAGGCGGAACAACGGTTGCAGGAAAGTTGTGAAAGTTTGACAACGAAACTGAGTAATTGCCTACAAAATCTGGAGTTTCGCAAAGCGGCTGAAACCTTATGTGCGCTGTGGACAGTGGGGAATCAATATATTGACGAACGCGCACCTTGGGCGCTGTTTAAGCAAAATAAGGAAGAAGCGGCGTTGGTGATTCGCACTTGTATTAATCTGATTCGGCTGTATGCGATCGCGTCGAATCCGTTTATTCCGTTTACGGCGGAGAAACTCTTTGATGCGTTGCAGTTATCGGAAACAGAGAGAACGCAAAGCTTAACTCAGGCGGTGGATTTTAATGCCTTGGAATCCGGTCGTTCTTTTGATGTTCCTCCTCCTCTATTTCGCAAGTTAGAGGATACAGAAATAGCCGAATTGCGCCAACAATTTGGAGGCGAATAATTCAGAGTGAGACGTGTAATAAGCTGTTATGCATTTAAATTGGGTATTAGTAGCGAGCAAGATGCAAAGCCTGCGGCATGGCT
>CAKZMA010001546.1 GCA_937127375.1 uncultured Coleofasciculus sp.
AGTCAGTATCGGGAATGGGGGACGAAGGATGAGTTGGTGAAGCGGTATGTGGAAGAGGTGATTGAGGATTGTGGGACAGAGAATAGACGGGTGGCAGAACTAGTTTTGTATCTCTTGACGGACGAAAATAATACCCGTCCCCTAAAAACTTGTTCTGAACTGGAAATAGGTTTAAGGACATGGGAGCTAACACCAGAAATTAAACAACTGAATTTGGTGTTACATATTCTCGTGGGATCAGGTATTGTTTTTATGCTTCCGGAACATCCCGCTAATCGCTATCAATTAGTCCATGATTATCTAGTCAATGTTATTCGCCAACAGCAAACATCTGGACTAATAGCAGAAATTGAAAGAGAAAGAGAGCAACGTAAGCTGAGTGAAGCAAGACTTAAGCATATCGAACAAGCCAAGCATATCTTCAATGCTGCTCAACAACAAGCTGAACGTGAGTCCTTGAAGCCAAAAATAAAAAATTTCCCTTATATTGGAGCCTTGCTCATCACTTACTGTATCATTATTTTACGCATTTGGGGGATATTGGAACCATTAGAGTTGGCGGCATTTGACCGACTCATGCAACTACGACCTGCATTACCACCTGATCGGCGTCTATTAGTGGTTGAAGTGACGGAGCAGGATAGTGAATCTTTAGAGAGGTGGCAATCCAGAAAGCAGTGGCCCATGACCGATGCTCTGATACATCAACTTCTCTCCAAACTCCAGGAATATGAACCAACTGTGATCGGTCTAGATCTGTATCGAGATATTCCCATCCCCCCCGGTAACTCTGAATTAACCCAACTGTTTAAAGAAAGCGATAATATCGTCCCTGTTTGTCGCTTGGGGGACGAAACCAAGCGCGGTACTCCCCCACCGGAAAGTGTACCTGCGGAGCAGGTTGGCTTTTCGGATTTAGCTATTGATGAAGGGGGTATCGTGCGTCGGGCATTTTTGTTTCACAATGCTGAAATTCCTGAAGGTTGCAACACCCGTTTTTCATTTAGCTTTCAGTTAGCTCGGTACTATCTGGAAAAACAAGGAATTGCGCCCCAAACGATTACCCTAGACGAGCAAGACGAACACAACGAACAAGAGTATCTCAAATGGGGAGATGTTATTTTCAAACCCCTAAAGCCCCAGTCAGGGGGGTATAATCAGGCGGATGCAGGTGGCTATCAAATATTGTTAAATTACCGCTCTGGGGACAAACTCGCCGATACTGTTACCCTGACAGACGTTCTGGAAGACCGGGTTGATCCTAGCTTAGTCAAAGACCGTATCGTCCTGATTGGAATTTCTGATCCAGCGGAAAATGATCTGTTCTTCACACCCTATAGTTCTGAAGGGTACGTGCTGGAAACAATGCCGGGAGTCGTGGTTCAGGGTCAAATTGTCAGTCAACTACTTGGTGCTGTACTGGATGGGCGACCTTTAATCCGTAACTGGAATGAATCAGGAGAATGGCTCTGGATTTTATCATGGTCTTACCTGGGAACACTGCTCAGTTGGCAATTTTTTAGGTGGCGTTTCCCGCAATCATTTGTTTTTTTGATTACTATTTTATTCGCAGTTTTTATTCTTGTTGGAGGGTGTTATATAGCATTTTTGTTAAGTTGGTGGCTTCCTCTAATTTCACCACTACTCACGCTAATCTGTTCAGCAATGTTAATGCCATTAATAAAGGTTAATAAGTTAGAAAAAATCAAGCTCCATCGAACTTTGGAGTTTATCATAAATGCCTACCGCGAAAAAATGGCTGAATCTCATACAGCTATTGAATATTTCTTGGACTCAAATTATTCAAGACAAGCGATTGCGGAGGTATGGGATAATCTATCTGTAGATACTCTAAATTCTTGTAAAACTTTAGAACACATAACGACAATAACCGAGCAGTTAGCTTGGATTCCCTCTCCACTTCCAACAAGTATGAATGCTGTAACTCCCCAATTTTTAGCCATTAGCCAAGAAGTGAAATCTGCACTCAATGCCACTTCACCAGAACGCCAGAACCAATTGCTCAATTCTTCAATATCTAAACTGCATCATTTGAAGCAAAGCTTAACTTTCCTTAAATATGGTCGTAAAACACCAGTCTTCAGAACTATTACTCAACGATGGCTAGATATTTTGATTGCCCAAATCGGCTAGATTAGGGCACGATATTATCGTGCCCCTACCCCATCAATTATCTCTGACGTAGGGGCACGGCATTGCCGTACCCGATTACCTCAAACCGAAACCCGATGGTTGTGATTGGCTCCAGGATTATCTGGCGACGTATGAGGAAGCGCGGGAGCGGTTGGGCGTTTGTCGAGAGTAGAGGATGGGGTATGGGAATTGGTTTCACCTGTACCGTAGGGGCGCACTGACGTGCGCCCTCAAATTCAGACGTGCGCCTGTCATGATATGTGCGTCTAAAACCCAGTCCACCCATCTCATCCGGGTCAACCAGACAACTGGGCGACATTCAAGATAATCGGCGTGGGTGCGATCTTGAATGCCGTTAGATTAGGGCACGATAATATCGTGCTCCTACCCCATGAATTATCCCGCTCTGTAGGGGTACGGCATTGCCGTACCCGATTATCTCAAACCGAAACCCGATGGTTGTGATTGGCTCCAGGATTATCTGGCGACGCATCCGCAAGCGCGGGAGAAGTTGCCCGTTTGTCGAGAGTAGGGTGTTGGGTATGGGAATTGGTATAACCCCACAGTTGATACCCCGTTGAATTCCGCTAGATTATGGCACGATAATATCGTGCCCCTACCCCATGAATTATCCCGCTCTGTAGGGGCATGGCATTGCCATGCCCGATTACCTCAAACCGAAACCCAATGGTTGTGATTGGCTCAAGGATTATCTGGCGACGCATCCGGAAGCGCGGGAGCAGTTGCGCGTTTGTCAAGAGTAAAGGATGGGGATTGGGAATTGATTTAACCCGTACCGTAGGGGCGCACCGACGTGCGCCCTCAAATCCCGGCTTGCGCCTGC
>CAKZMA010001547.1 GCA_937127375.1 uncultured Coleofasciculus sp.
GCCCGGAATTTTGACCGGAGCATAGGAACTCAAAACGGGAACGTTACGATAATCCTGAATAATTTTCGTGCCTGATTGACCTCTTAGTGCAGTTCTGACCCCTTCTGTATCAACTTTTTGTAGCAAAATTGAGGTGTCGTAGGCATCAATCAACTTTAGAGTACGTTCGGGTGTGCCAATATCACGTAGTGCGCTCATGTAACCTGATTTATCTTCTAGAAGAAAACGGGATGCAGAGCGCATGAGTTTATCCTCACCGACCAAATAAGTCTCCCCAGACTCCCCTAATCCCTCATTTTCCCAGTTTTGTTTTTGGGTTAAAACATTATTAATTTCATCAATCGGCAATTGAATAGCGAGAATTCCAATCAGTTGAGAGCCATCATAAATCGGAGCAGCAAAAAACGAGGCAGGTGCGCCATAGGAGGGATAGTAGCGTTTGAAATCAACAATCTGAACAGCCCCCTGCTCTGGAGTGTCTTGAACCGCTTCCACAACCGCCGCTAAATTACTTTTACGATAAGGTCCGTCTTGTAAACTGGTGGCATAGTCAGCTTCCTTATAAACCGAATAGATAATTTCCAGAGTGTTAGGATCAATCAGGAATAAGTCATAGTAACCGAACTCCTGAATCAGATTACGAAAAAGGGGTTGATATTTACTATGAACTTGGCTGTATTGGCTACGATCTCCAGCATTCAGTAATTTGTCTTTTTCGCCCACAGGATTTGGGTTGTTGGCAATGTAGTGATATTGCAGATAGAGTCCGGTTAAGGTTGTGGGTTTATAGACGGTAAAACTTGGCTCTCCTTTCACTCCTTTCTTGAGGCGGGGGAAATACTCTTCGGTATAGTACGTTTCTAGGCTGGCTAGCCAAGTCTTTTGTTGTGCTTCGACAGACTTGTTTTCGGAGTTTTCGGAGTTCTCTACATTCTCTGTATTCGACTTGAAGTTGAGGGACTGATGAGCTTGCTGAAATTGTTGCATGGATTCTACCACCATGGGAGCCTCAGCCAGGGTTTGAATATGATTTTCCAAAAGCTCGAAATACGACTCAATTTGATAGGTTTTAGAAGAACGTACACTGGTGAGTTGATTAAAGATCGTATCTCGTAGGTTGTTGCGGGAACGCTCCCAAGCCAAATAACTGACGACGAGAATCGAACTCAAACTAATCATTAGCAGCAAAATTTGTAGCTTGGCTTTGATACTGAGTTGATTGATTTTAAGCCTGGAGATCATAGATCATTACTTCCTTCTAGTTTGCCCTGTCGATTTGAGGACGAAAAATCCCATGAATAGCCAAAAGACTAACAGCCCCCCCGTGATTAAAAGTACCGTCAGGGAACCCAATTTTGCTAATAAAGCGGGAGCGGCTGCGGTAAACAAACCTCCTCCCACAATTGGCTCAAAAAATAGTTGTTTATAGGCGAAGCTTTCAAAGGCACCAGAACGGTTTTCTGGATCAACCATGCGTAGTAATAAAATGCCGGTTGCTGTCACCCCCATCGACTGACCCATATCCCCAATCCCGCGTTCAAACCAATGGTTAGGAATCAAACGGGGGGCTAAGTAGAGGAATGCTAGAATATTCCAGGTGATACCAACCACACTGAGAATCAAGAAGGGAGCCAAATTAGTCCCCAACACGGATAAGGAGATAGAGGCTAAGGCTGCAACTATAACCACATCCAATGCCACACCCGCAATATTTTTCATCAACGGTTCAATAATTAGAGGACTAAGCCCTCTACGTTCCATGAACAATTGCAAAAGGATACCGCCCACTAATGCCATGGGAAATAACGGCACATAAACCATCAATTGAAACCCCGTTTTCCCCCAGGTTAGTGCTTCAATTCGAGTCAGTATTTGTAGAATCAGCCATCCCAAGATAATCGCAATTCCCACAAAACCCAGGTTTAGAGATAGGGGATCAATTAAAAGGTCGCGCATTAGCCTTGCTCTGCGGCGTCTAACCTGAGAGGTTTCTTGGGAATGGAGTTCAGGCAGATCATCGGGTTCTTCAGCTTGATGATTAACGGTTGAAATGTATCCCTTTTTTCTGCCCCAGTTAGCTAGTATTGTGCCGATGATAATGGCAGAAACAATCCCAACGGTTGCTAAACCTAGGGCTAAATCTGCACCCTCTGTAAATCCCAATTCCGAGAAGGTTTCAGCCATCCCCCCGGCTGTTCCATGTCCCCCTTCAAAGGCGATTTCAATCAATGCTCCAGCAATTGGATTAGTGCCAAATAAGGGGGTCAGGATGAGCATTGTCACTAATATTCCGATAACATATTGACCCCAAGCCAAGGTTTGACCAAACACAACTTGGGGGGCGGCTTTTTGCCAAATATCTCTGAGACTGGGAATCGATTCTCCTAAAAATAGAGCCGCAAAAACTACGTTAATAAAAACGCCAGGCGATTGTGACCAAACCAGGCGAATCGGTTCTGAAAACAATCCCTCTGAGAAAACGACGTTAGAGCCAAATAAGTTGGTGACAATCGCCCCTAATACCTCTGGTCCGAGCAAGAGTGCTAAAACACCCGCCACAATTGATTCGGGTAAATATAACTTTTGCAGCCAGGAAACTTTTTGTTTAATGAATCGCCCTACGAGAATTAATAAGGCAATAAAAACGAAGGCGAAGAATGCGTCTTTAAGGGTAAACACAGAAGTTTTGATAAGGTAGTAGCTTGAGAAGCTAGTGCATAGAGAATTGAATGTATGAGTGGGGAATCCTGGTCACGAAAGAGAATAAAACTCTTTCGTGTTTAGGAAAGTCCTAAGGAAGAGTCTTACTTCAAGAGTTCAAACGTAAATCCTGGCTGCGCTGGTTGCGCCAAGCTG
>CAKZMA010001548.1 GCA_937127375.1 uncultured Coleofasciculus sp.
CCAGCGCTTGCGCTTCAAATTCCGTCTCATTCAAATGGCAAAAAATCTCGTAAATCTGCTGGCGAACTATCCTGCCAACTCGCGCCTCATCACTCACCTCCAACTCCACCAATCCCGTCAAAATCTCCTCAACTAAACCCTTATCAGCCCCCTTCAACCCCTTAATATTTTCCGTCAACAACGTGCCAGCCCAGAATAAATCCCGATGCAGCCATGACTCATACTCACTCTTATTCTGCAAAATCGCCCGTATCGCTTTCGCCGCCTTCTTCGGCTTTTGCTGGGCAATCAACAACAACAAAACCTCTCGCCAATGCGGATCATGCAGATGCTCTCGAATATGATTGAGAATAATATCAAAATCTCCCTCATTATCCGCTTGATAGTCAATCTCCTGAGCGCACAAATATTCCTGAAACGTCTTATGCACAAAAGCATAATAATCTTGCCCTTGTTCATTCAATAATCCCGTGCGTTCTCGGATAAAGTTGACAAACCGCTCTGCCTCTTTCTTTGCCTCATAGCGTTGAATCTGTTTCAGCGTCTGAATCTCTCGACTCAACTGATCAATCAAATCATCTTTCTCAATTAACGTTCCGCCCTCTTTATCCTCGCTATTTCCTTGGGTATGAATCCAATATGCCAGGATTTCCATCAACCGCCGTAAATCATCCAACTCTAGATGCTTTAATTCCGTCTGATTCGTTAGTTCTTTATTGGCATCCCAGGAGGTTAATAGAGTTTCAACTGCCTTATCATACAGCTTGTACCGTTCTTTCGGTAAATGAGCTTGATAGCGGTGAATTAGGGCAATAATCGTTAACAGTAGCGGATTTTGCGCCAGTAATTGAATCCGGGGATTATCGGACAATGCCGTTCTTAAACTCTGTTTGCGCCGCTCGGCTTCTGCTTTATCAGGAACGCGGCTATCATACCAACGGTTAATAAATTCCTCAATCTGGTCATCATTAAAAGGTTGTAACTGGTAGTGCGGAAACTCCTGGGTTTTAAAGAAGTCTCGCTTATATCCCGCTGGACGAGAGGTAATAATCGCGCGATTTTGCTTATATTGTCCCAGGAAATTTTCAATTCGCCGCACCACCTGATAACGTTTAGCATCTTCGGCAACTTCATCCAAACCATCTAATAGAATCAGCGCCCGCCCATCTTCTAACCAATAGTCAAAAAATCCCTCTGGCAAGGGTTTCACTGCCATCGTATCTTCAGCAAACTGCCGCACATAATCGAGGATACTGATGTCCGGTTGTCGCGCCAAGTCACGAATTTTAATTAAAATCGGCAGCCAATCTATATTAGAATTTAACCCTAATGCATTGTTTCTACTATCTCTATTTAATTCTTCCATCTCCCCCCTTTCAAAGGGGGGCTGGGGGGGATTGAAATGGTCAACCGCAGCGGAATCAGTCGAGACATGATTTTGCTGCGCCAGCATCACAGCAAAATAACTCATGAACGTGGTTTTTCCCGAACCAGGCGCACCTAACAGCACGACTTTTTTCTGACGTATAGACTCCAATCCTCCACCTAATAACTGCCGTGCATTCAACTGTCTCCCCACCCGACTTTCTAACTCCACTCGTTTTCCTTGTTTACGGAGTAACTCAGATTGATCATTCTCCCATGAGCCATGTTCTGAGAAATATAAAACATCCCATTTTTGCCGTTCTTCCACGACATCCGGCATAACAAAAATCTGGGCAAGATGTTCAGACTTCTCTATCTCTTGTCCGGCGACTGAAATCCCAGCAAACTTAACATCATCAAACCAATTGACCAATTGCTCACAATAATCAGCTTTAGCCACCTGAAACCTTAAATACTCATTCGTTAGCTGAAAATAAGTACGAACAAATACCTCCATCCACGGCTGAACCAAAGACTCGTCAATCTTGTTCATCTTAGAATCTTGTTTTGCCGCGTCTTTAAAGGCAGCTACTAAATAATCAACATCTGGCGTTCCTTGATTATTCAGCGGTTTCTGTAACTCGGCTAATCCAGCACCTTTAACAAACTGTGTTAAAAACCGACCAATAAAATCGGGGGGACAGCGATAGAATAATCGTTTGTGTTGTTCCTGTGCTGTTTTTGTCGCCGCGTTTAAGGCTTTGTCTAAATCTTGAGGGTTGAGTTTGCTGCGAACCCCGGTGAGTAAGGTTTCGGCAATCTTTAAGGTGGCAAATTCGCCTAACCATCCACCAAGCATGATTGATACGGGTTCCATATCTGATTTGAGCAACCGCCTTTAATTGTTATTATGGCTTACCTGATTCGGGGCAGACAGCCAACAGAACGGGGAATGGTACTGACTATCTGGCTTCGTAGTCGGCACGAAGCGTGCCAGAAGCGCTAAAGCGCTTACTACAAACCTGCCGACCTATGCTAAAATGTAAAGCAATGTAAAGGTATTGTCTTTTACCAGACAGCCTCGCAGTAGACTTGAGAATGAAACTGCTAACTCCATCTTAAGTAATGGAGTCGAAGAGGAAGGCTATGGGGATCGCCACAATTAACCCAGCAACGGGAGAAACGCTCAAAACCTTTGAGCCACTAGATCATGAGTCGATAGAAGCCAAACTCACCCTGGGACAACAGGTGTTTGAGTCGTACCGAAAAACGCCAATGGCGCAACGGGCGAACTGGCTGAATGCGGCGGCGGATATTCTGGAACGGGATAAGGTCAAGTTTGGTCAACTGATGACCTTGGAAATGGGCAAACCGATCAAAAGTGCGATCGCGGAGGTGCAAAAATGTGCCTGGGTTTGCCGTTACTACGCTGAAAATGCGGCGACGTTTTTGGCAGATGATCATATTGCCACAGATGCCAGCCAGAGTTTTGTCCGCTATCAGCCCTTAGGGATTATTCTAGCGGTAATGCCGTGGAATTTTCCTTTCTGGCAAGTGTTTCGTTTTGCCGCCCCCGCGTTAATGGCAGGAAATGTCGGGATTCTGAAACACGCCTCGAATGTGCCGCAATGTGCTTTGGCGATTGAGGACATTATAAAGGAAGCAGGATTTCCGGAAGGGGCATTCCAAAGCTTATTAATTGGGGCTTCTCAAGTCGAAGCCATTGTCAGTGACTCCCGGATTAAAGCCGCTACCTTAACCGGAAGTGAACCCGCAGGTGCATCATTAGCCGCTACTGCGGGGAAACACTTGAAGAAAACTGTGCTGGAACTCGGTGGAAGTGATCCATTTATTGTCCTGGAAAGCGCCGACTTAGACGCCGCCGTTACCACCGCCGTTACCGCCCGGATGCTGAATAATGGTCAATCCTGCATCGCCGCTAAACGCTTCATTTTAGCCGATGCGATCGCCGATGAGTTTGAAAAACGTTTGGTTGAAAAATTTAAAGCCTTGAATGTGGGTGATCCAATGGAGGAAACCACTAATATTGGTCCCTTGGCAACGCCCAGCATCCTCCAAGAATTAGATCAGCTGGTACAAACTTGTATAGCCAAAGGCGCTAAAGTTCTGATTGGGGGCAAACCCTTAGATCGTCCGGGTAATTTTTATCCCCCGACTATCTTGGCGGACTTTCCTCCAGGAACCCCCGCCGACAACGAAGAATTTTTCGGACCAGTGGCGTTATTGTTTAGAATTCCTGACATTAACGCGGCAATTGCTAAAGCCAATGCGATTCCGTTTGGTTTAGGGGCAAGTGCGTGGACAACGGACGAAACCCAAGCCCAGCGGCTCATTGATGAGATTGAAGCGGGAGCTGTCTTTATCAATGGATTAGTTAAATCCGATCCCCGTCTACCTTTTGGCGGGATTAAGCGCTCCGGCTATGGACGAGAATTAGGAGTACAAGGAATTCACGAATTTGTCAACATTAAAACCGTTTGGGTGAAATAGTTAAGAACTATGGACGGAAGAGTACAGTAGAGGCTATTGTTAAAAAAACCGAATTTTAACAATAGGATTTTGATCCTTAGCTTTGAATTTTTACCGGGGATAGCTAACAGCCAGTCCTAGCTGTAGCCCCCCTCTAACTTGTCCTGCTGAAATTTCAGCAGGCACGAATTGCAACGAAATAGGACATCGCGCCAACCATCAAACGATAACCAAAGAAAATTAAGGGGAAAATTGAGATGGGCGAAATGAATACAGCCGACATGCTAGTCAGATGCCTGGAAAATGAAGGCGTCGAATATGTGTTTGGATTGCCGGGAGAAGAGAACTTGCATGTGCTAGAAGCACTCAAGCACTCCTCCATTCAATTCATTACCACCCGCCATGAACAAGGGGCAGCGTTTATGGCGGATTTGTATGGACGTTTAACCGGAAAGGCGGGCATCTGTCTTTCCACCTTAGGACCAGGGGCAACCAATTTGATGACTGGGGTAGCTGACGCCAACCTAGATGGCGCCCCGCTGGTGGCGATTACGGGACAGGTGGGAACCGATCGCATGCATATCGAATCCCACCAATACTTAGACTTGGTGGCAATGTTCGCCCCCGTAACCAAGTGGAACACGCAAATTGTCCGTCCCAGTAATACCTCAGAAATTGTCCGTAAAGCCTTCAAACTGGCGCAAAGTGAGAAACCGGGTGCAGTTCACATTGATCTGCCGGAAAATATCGCCGCCATGCCCGTTTTTGGGGAACCCCTGACGAAAGATGAACGGGAAAAAACCTATGCCTCATTCCGGAGTATTGGCAAAGCCGCCGTTGCCATCTCCAAGGCAAAAAATCCCTTAATTTTAGTCGGGAATGGGGCAATTCGCGCCCATGCTGCAGAAGCCTTGACGGAATTTGCCACCCGGATGAATATTCCGGTGATCAATACGTTTATGGGCAAAGGGGTGATTCCCTATACCCATCCGCTAGCGCTATGGACAATGGGATTACAACAGCGTGATCACGTTAGCTGTGCCTTTGATGAAACGGACTTAGTGATTGCGGTGGGTTACGATTTGATCGAATATTCACCGAAGAAATGGAATCCAGAGGGCAAGATTCCGATTATTCACATTGGTGCTAGCCATGCTGAAATTGACAGTAGCTTTATTCCGTTGGTGGAAGTGGTTGGGGATATCTCGGATTCGCTGAATGAAATTATGAAACAAGCGGATCGCGAAGGTAAGGCGACGCCCCATGCGGTGGAATTACGTTCCGATATCCGGGCGGATTATGAACAGTATGCCAATGATGAGGGGTTTCCGATTAAGCCGCAAAAACTCATCTATGACTTACGTCAGGTGATGGGACCCGAAGATATTGTTATCTCCGATGTCGGTGCCCACAAAATGTGGATGGCACGCCACTACCACTGCGATCGCCCTAACACTTGTATTATCTCCAATGGTTTTGCTGCCATGGGGATTGCCATGCCGGGCGCGATCGCGGCAAAATTAGTTCACCCAGATCGGAATGTTGTTGCGGTGACAGGTGATGGCGGTTTCATGATGAATTGCCAGGAACTAGAAACAGCCCTGCGAGTCGGCACAAACTTTGTCACCTTAATTTTCAATGATGGTGGCTATGGCTTGATTGAGTGGAAACAACACAATCAATTTGGCGACTCGGCATTTATTAAATTTGGCAATCCCGATTTTGTCAAGTTTGCTGAAAGTATGGGGTTAAAAGGCTATCGGGTGAATTCAGTGGCGGAATTTATTCCCACCCTGAAAGAAGCCTTAAGCCAAGATGTGCCGACTGTCATTGATTGCCCTGTAGACTATGGCGAAAATCTCCGCTTTAGTCAAAAAGCTGGGGATTTGAGTTGCAAAATGTAGGTCTTAGAACTGGCGTTTTTTTGACAATAGTGGTGTTAACTGTAGGGGCGATTCATGAATTGCCCCTACTTTTACAGCGC
>CAKZMA010001549.1 GCA_937127375.1 uncultured Coleofasciculus sp.
TCCCAGTGGTTTGACGCCTGGGTAAACTGCTCATCGGTGGATGCCATAGTTGAATCCCTCTAAATTCCTGATGTAATCCTAGCGTAATTACTGACGTTTATCAGTTAATTACTAAGTATAAGTAGTTTATTATAAGTAAAATTAGGTAACCTATAGCAGTTCGCCCTCGTGTAGTTACAGTACAAGTGTTCTAAAAGCATCCTAATCAAGGATACATTTCGCTTTGTGTAAATACACGCATTAGCAGTAAATGAAGGGGATTTGAACCTGAAATAACTACTCAAGGAAATCTACCAATAGGAGTTGATCATGAAGATAAAGTCTCTTACTAAATATAGCATTGTTGGATTTGCTACCTCAGTCATTCTTACTTTGCCCTGTAAATCAGCATCTGCTAATCAGCCAACCGCAAGATTTGAATGTCGAGGGAATGCTACAGTAGCCGTTGCTATTAATAGTGGACGAGTAACACCGCCTCTCATTATTTGGAACAGTCGAATATTTCGTCAATATCCCCCTGAGGAACGGTGTCAGATAGTTAGCGATAAATTGAATGTTGCCTATGCTCAGAATAATTATGAAATGAGGACTATACTACTGACCACTGGTCGAAGAAATGGTTACGACGTACTATGTGTTGTTAACAATAATCAAACGGGTTGTCTTGATGATGGGTCAAACCAACTGATTACCCTAGATCTTAGTGCAGGCAATTACCGGAATTCAGGTGATGCTCTCGCTGCTTTGGGTAATCGTCTCCGTAATCCTACACTTGGTCAAATTCCATTAAGCCAGTCTGGTGGGCGATCTTATTTATCCTTGGGAGATGGCATAAATGAATATCTAAGTTTGGATGGTAGCAATAATCCACCAATCCCCGACACTGGCAGCAGTATTCCGTCAGATGATCCATTCAAATAATGTTTTGTAATGAATTAATGATGGGTAAACCTAGAAGTATTAATATTTTATAAATTATCCTAGGTTTATCACGTCTTTATCTTTATAAACCAATCAATAGAGAGAATTTATTCTTATGTCTCTCACAAAACTGTTAATTATTAGTCTGACCTTCATCAACGTGATTGTCTGGCCGAATCAACCAATTTCTGCGAATACAACCAGAGAGTTGACAACGGAAAAAAACAAGTCAAATAGTTCACTTCAATTGCCCTGTGAACTGAGTGAAGAACTAAGCGATACTTCTGCTACTTTACCTGATACTTTTCAAGAAAGAGAAAACTCGGTTGAAGAACTTGCTCATCAAGTTACAGTCCGAGTTTTTACCAATCCTGGCGCTGGTTCTGGGGTAATTATTAAACGCAAAGGGCAAACTTATACTGTGTTAACTAACGATCATGTCGCTAATGGCAGTCGAGACAATCTCTATAGAATTTTAACGGCTGATGGAAAGCTTTATTCTGCTTATAGGAAACCTTTACCTGATCTCGAAGGAGTTGATTTAGCTTTAGTAGAGTTTAAAAGCGCAATACCTTATTGTGTTGCAGTTTTGAGAAATTACGAGCCGATTGTGGGAGAGGTAGTTTATGCAACAGGGTTTCCTAACTATCGCCATAATTCAACTGCTATAGAAAATACATTCGAGTGGGGTTTAAAAGCATTTGAACTGACAACAGGAACAGTGTCAATGTTAATGTCAGAACCATCTTTGCCACAAGGTTACAAACTGGGTTATACCAATGATATTGAATTGGGAATGAGCGGTGGTCCAGTTTTAGATTACCGGGGTCAAGTCATTGGTATTAATGGTCGTCCAAAATATCCTTTCCAAGGAAGTGAAGTATTTAGATTGACTGATGGAACAACACCATCTCCCCAACTATTTAAGCAAATGGAAGCATTGAGTTGGGCAATACCCATTGCTAGCTTCCAGCAAATTATCAGCAGTCAGTAGGCAAAAATTGAATTAGTCCATAGTTAATCAATTCAAGACTTAGGATGATGAAGTGCTTAACACGGTTATTTACTTGTCTATTAGGAACAACAACATTAGTTATTGCACTATCGAGGGCAATAGCAACAGCATTGACACCAGAAGAAATCGATGCTATTGCATCCCAGACAACTGTTGTAATAGCTGAAGGACTACAAAAGGGAGATATTGAAAATAGACGAGACTTATTTGATCCAGGTTCTGGTGTAATTATAGCACGGCAGGACAATATTTATTATGTACTAACGGCATTTCATGTTATTAGCACTGAAGGTGTAAAATACGGCATCCGAACTTGGGATGGAGAAGTTTATTTTTCAAAAGACGAACTAAATCATAACGAAAAAGAACCCAATATTCTTCGTTTAGGTGACCAACAGGGAAGAATTATTAATGGTTTTGATTTGGCAATTATTAAGTTTAAAAGTAACAAAAAATATTACACTGCTCCTGTAAATATAGCAAGTTTAGAGCAACTCATGCCAGAAGATGCTTTGTTCGTTTCTGGCTGGCCAAATCCAGAAAATCGTAGCGCTTACCGAGTTAGGAAGTTTACAAATGGCTTTCTGAGTAAAGTTAACCCTAATCCTGATCCGAATGGAGGATACAGCTTACTATACTCAAATGAAACCAGTACTGGTATGAGTGGAGGACCTGTATTTAATAAGGATGGATGGCTAATTGGTATTCATGGACGCGGTAAGGCAGAGCAAATCGCATATTGTGTCGATCCGCAGTTGAGTAGGAATAATAACTGTGGGATACAGATGGTTCATTTTCTGACAACAGCAGAAGCCGAATATCTCAATAATCTGACAAATTTAAATCAAGAATCAGTCGAGCCTTCAGTGATAGCTGATGGACTAGAAAATAAAGAACGTGCAGATGTGATCGAGAATATCTATGAGGATTTCACACTTAATTTTGTAGAAAGCGCAATCAAGAATTACCCTTCAGGCGCTTGTTGGAGTCTCCTATTAGGTGAAGACTTTTGCAATGACTGAAGTGAGAATAAATTACCTAACTACTACAGGAGTGATAAAAAATATGAACATCAGATATTCCTTATGGAGTCTACCTCTATTATTACTAACGACAACAACCCAACTTACTACCGCAGTTTCCGCCACTGAGCAGCGCCACGTACAAGCCGAAGAATGGGCATATACCGCCCTGCGATCGCTCATCCAAACCTCTCAGTGTA
>CAKZMA010001550.1 GCA_937127375.1 uncultured Coleofasciculus sp.
CGTAGTAATTGCAGCAATTCAGGATGATAAATTTAGTAAGTTTGAAAAAGGATGGTTAAAAGCTAACTTAGCAATTACTAAAACTGTATCCGAGCTATCACTATATCTTACTCGTTTAGTAAATATGCGGGGAGAAGAGTATAAGTTTTGCTTGCAAATTGCTGATACTCTAAAGACTGAAAATTTATTGATAAATGATCATCAAGTTATTTATGATATTGAAAAAATTCTATATCCGGCAAAAATTATTGATTGATAGTACTCTTCCCAACTTTATTGTTCCAATTAAGCCTATATGGGCTGAAGCTCTATTTGATGAAAAATTAGCCAATCAAAGCTGTTTAGCGGGTTTAGAGAGTAGTCTGGAACTAGCATTAAGACGCGAATGTGTATTTTATCGGAAGGTAAAAAATTCACATGGCGTACATGCTCCAGGTCGGATATTATGGTATATTACTAAAGATAAACGTAGTTACTGCAATGAACAAATACAAGCCATTCGAGCTTGCTCTCGTCTTGATGAAATTGTAGTTGATAAACCTAAAAATATTTATAAACAATTTAAGAGATTGGGTGTTTATACTTACAACGATGTTCTAGGGTGTGCCAATGATGACAAAAAAGCTAACGTCATGGCTCTAAAATTCAGTGATACCGAGTTATTTAATACCCCTATATATCTGACAGATATTCAGTCAATGTTAGGGTGGAAAAGCTCCAGCTCAGTTCTATCACCTTATAAAATATCGAATAAAGATTTCTTTGACCTGTATAATAGAGGAATGTCATAATTAGGAGAATATAGGTTATTATGTCACTTCTATTGTCGCCAAATATTCTTGTATTATCTATTCGTTCTGAGTATGCCAAGAAGATATTTGATGGCAAGAAGGAAGTTGAACTCCGCCGAACTCGTCCTCGTTATTTGCGAGAAGGTGACTTGGTTCTTGTTTATGTACCATTTCCGGAAAAAGCTTTAGTTGGCGTATTTGAGGTAGAGAAAATTGTAGAAGATCATCCTAATAAGCTTTGGAATATAGTCAAAGAAAAAGCTGGGCTGAGTCGTAAAGATTTTAAAAATTACTATAGAGATGCATCAGTTGGCTTTGGTATTTTTCTGAAAAATACTTGTTACTTCTGTCAACCTGTTAAGCTTGAACGATTACGAGCGGAGTGGTCAGATTTTCGACCACCACAGTGTTATCGTTATGTCAAGCCAACTGAAATAGATCTTGTTGAATCTCTTACGCACCATAACCTAGTAAGTGTTTCTGATAAACCAAAATGGTATCAGTTGACTTTACTCTAACTGATGTACCCATATAACTTAATTATTCATTTTTACCGTATTATTTAATCCCCAAAGACAACACTGACGGAAACTCCCGATTTATTATGTTACAAAACTGTACTAAAAATGAATGACAGCAGTTTTCAAGTTAATTGACTACAGACCCTGATTGAGTAGAAAAGCCAGTGGATAAAATTCTGTATTCCCTAAACGTGAAAAGTGCTGTAATTACTTACATGAGGATGTCAATCATGAGGATGTCAATTTTATCCAATCAGTTAAAGCTGATTTGAGTTTTTTAACCTTGGGTTTTAATCCAAGGCGGTTGGTGAGATAGGTGGTTTCGTGATCGCGTCTACTCCTCTAAAATCTCAACCAAGTCCTCAATCATCACATCAAAGGTTCGAGCCAACTTATAAATCGCGGTAAAGTCTACCATTGACAACTCGGAACGGCGAGCATAGCTTTTGACTGTGTTGTACATCACGCCAGAACGATCAGCAACCTCCTTGAGCGTCCAGCCTTTCTCAGCCGCCAGTTCGCGAATTTTCAGCCTGACTAAACCCATACTTGACTATCGGTGCAATTGCACCTTATGATAATTCCGATATATAAAGCGATCGCTCTTCCAGTCTCGCAAACCTAAGAGCGATCGCGCCAATGTCCCATTAAATGGGAAGTAATTTCTATGTTATCAACACATACCACAAAAACGCCCACCTTTGAAGCCTCAAAACTCAATTACAAATCCTCCAGCCGTCACCCCTTGGCACGATTTGTCACCGTCGAGACAGTCGCCTTGCTGTTTAACCGCTCTCCTGACGAGATTTATCGCATCGAATGCTGGCAATATATCGTTTACGTTCACGGTAAAGGGTTGAGCCGATTTGTCAGCTACGCCGACTTTCCACCAATCCTGGAAGCTGAACCCCCTACCCCTCAAGACATGGTGCGCTGGCGCAAGCGCTGGAAGTCTGGAATTGCCCCAGAATTTTGGACAATATTCTATAGATACCAGTTCAACCGAGCCAAAAGTGAATCGCAATTGCTAGCGTGGGGACAATTTATTGCTCTGGTGAAAGGATTACTATCAACAGCCGCCTTACAACACCTGCGCCAAGCTTACCAGCTAGAACAATATTGGTGGCGTCACTTTTGATGGTTGAATTTGGCTTAACTCAGGAGAACAAGACGATGACCGATCAAGGTGCGATCGCAAGATATGATTATGATCAGGATAGTTGCCCATCTTGAGCTAAAACTCCTATGACCCTCAAACAGCTTGAAGCTGAAGTCCTCGCTCTGCCTAAAGACTCTCTAGTTGCATTGCTGGCGCGACTTCTGGAACATTTGAGTCAACAAGCGTGAAATTGACCAGGATGTTGAACGTGTTTGGACTCAAGAAGCTGAAGTACGCGATCGCGAAATAGACGATGGTCAAGTCACTGGTATTCCGGCTGAGGACGTGTTTCAACAGATTCGTGAGTCCTGGCAATGAAAACGGTTATATTTCATCCACTCTTCAGTCAGGAGTTAACTGATGCCATAGCCTATGACGAAGCGCAACAACTGGGACTTGGCTTGGAGTATTTAGAAGACGTCGAAAATACAGTTAATCTCCTCAGACTTTATCCAGAAGCGGGTTCAAGAGTTCGAGTTTCTATTCGTCGTCTCATCCTGCCCAAATTTCCTTACTTTCTACTCTATCGCCTCCTTGAAAACAACCAAATTCGGATTTTGGCATTAGCGCATCACAAGCGCAGACCCCAGTATTGGAGAAATCGTAAGTAGTTAATAACGTGTGTTTTAATTACGTGGTTAGCTTGGCAAGAAACGCCAGGAATGCCAATGGGACAAGCCTACCAGCTAAAACAATAGACGATGACTGATCAACGTGCGATCGCTCATTATCACCCAGCTATGACCACAGTGACGATTAGCCTCTAAGATAAGAAATAATCACT
>CAKZMA010001551.1 GCA_937127375.1 uncultured Coleofasciculus sp.
GAATTTGTATATTAATTGCTTGCATCTACCATCACCTCATCATTTCAAAAGACATTCATTAATCACTCTCACGATCTCCACCGGATACCTTACTTGGACAGGCGAGGAGTTCTTGAATCAGGGAGAGATAAGCCTGGACTCTTTGTTCATCCATAGCCACACACCGGGTAGGGTATACCACCCCGATTTTAGCCCATCCCCGCAACTGAGAAACCCGATTTCTTTATTAAATTTTGTGAATAAACAGAAACTTGGCTAAAAACCCGGCTTCTTGTCTCTCAGGAATCTATTTGCTAAACTGAAATAGCATTAAAGAAAAAGGAGAGCCATATTTATGCAAATCCGAGGCATTAAACGAGGTAAAACTATTGAGCTAACGGAAAATATTGCCATCCCTGACGGTCATGAAATTATCCTGGAAATTAACTTCCCCCTCCCCCAGACACCAGAAGAGCATTGGCAGCAATTCTGTCAACTATTTGGGGCTTGGTCAAACCAACCAGATTTAGATGCCACCTTTACAGCGATCGCTCAAGAACGCCATCAAAACCACGGTCGAGAATTATTTACTTTTGATTGATTCATGTATTTGCTAGATACTAACATCTGTATCGCTTTACTCAAAAATCATCCCAATGCTGTCCCCAGATTTGCCCAGCATTTTCAATCCTCTTATCTAAGTTCTATTGTAGTTTCCGAACTCTACAAAGGTGTTTATTGCTCACAAAAAATAGAACAAAACTTGGCTACCTTACAACAGTTTATTAGTTTACTGCCTCTGGTAGATTTTGATTTGCTTGCTGCTCGTGAATTTGGTCAAATTCAAGGAGAACTCAGACGCATCGGTAAGCCTACAGGAGAATTAGATGCCATGATTGCAGCCGTAGCGCGATTGCGAGATTTTATTTTAGTTACAGATAACTTAAAGCATTTCCAAAATATTGTTAACTTGAAAATTGAAAACTGGCTGATCAATGAATAGGTGATGGGTTGTTAGTGCGATCGCTGTACAACTAGAGACAGCACCTCTATTTTAACGACTCAGAAACCGGGTTTCTTGGTTAAATTTTGTGAAGAAACGATATGCTGTCAGAAACCGGGTTTCTTTCCCCAAACCGATTTCTTGAACCCCACCCAATTCACTCTGCTTCCTCAAAATTATCTAAAATACTTTTAATTTGCTCCGTAGTAATATCTTCCTGCTCCGATTTACTATAAATCGTCAATAACAAAATACTGGTTTCTGATTCCAGTAAATAAATAATGCGATAGCCACCACTTTTTCCTTTTTGGATATTGCTATTTTTAGCTCTCACCTTGTAAACATAAAAATTATCACCAAAACCAGAAAGGCGATCGCTCCTTGGGCGGCTAAGATTTAAGCAGGAGATTTCAGTCAGGGAGAGTTCACTATGAGTTTAGTGATTTCCGATGACCTAGTCAGTTCACATTTCCCAGGGAACCGTTAAGTTATGAGACAGGTCAAATTTTGAGGGTCGGGTTTTGTGACCTCACGCTAAACTACCCGGCTTTACGATACGTTCAAAGAAACTGGGTGTCTGGCGAAATCGTGGTGTATGACTAGGTTGTAAAAGCACCTCAAGATGTTCAAGGAAAGCGCGATCGCACCTCCAGGGTGCAGTCTGGGAACGCCAGGGGTGCGATCGCGATCGGCAATAAAACAACCTAACAGCTAAGCTGATTACCGAGATTAGTTTAAGTTCGGGTCTTCAGGATATGCGGTGTAATTTGTTGCATTGGATACAAAATCGTAGGGGCATAACCCACCCCTAGCCCCTCCCAGGAAGGGAAATTTTTCGCCCCTACGGCCAGGGTTTTAATCTGCCATCAATTTTGCTTATCAACCTGAACCCTGAAGACCCTTAATTTCAGACATAATTGTGTTAGTTATGTCTCGAATAAAAAGCTCGTTGATACTAGATTATGGGAATTTGATGCTAGAATGTGTGTAAATTTAAGGTGTTTCGTTCGGTAAACTTGAGACATAATTTTGCCAATTAGATGAATTTTAAAGTTACTCAACCTCTTGTCATTATTTGAAGAGTCAGGCAATAATAATATTCAAAAGAGAGACAGATAATAAATCTGATTACCTCAAAGTCAAACTTATTCAAAGAGGAAACAAAAAATGGCTAAGGTTACTATTTCTGACTTACGTCCTGCTGGTTCTGGCTTTTTCGAGGATACCGAGAGCTACATGGATGACTTGTCTAACGATGATCTGAATGTTTATGGTGGAAAGTCGTCAACTCCAATTATTGGGCCAGCTGCATGGAAAGTAGGTAAATGGGTTGCTCAGGGCGCTGCAATGGAAGCTGGTAGAAGACTTTGGGGTAGAGTTTTTGGTTAATAATCGTTTTGGCCACTCAAGCTGAGTAAGTGTCTTCCTCAATAGGTCATAACCCGTGCGTTGTCGCTCACGGGTTTTTGTGTATACATCCGCAGTAACTATTCAGGTGGGGAAGGCTTGACAAACGAGCCAAGAGCCGTAGCGTAGAATTATGGACATCAAGCTGCCAGACATCCTCAAAGACCCAGAAGGCTCTTTTTTCATCTAAGACAACCCTAGTTTTTTGTTCCCTCAGTGCTAAAGCCATCACCTCCCTTTCCCCAGCATCTATAGCAACCGCCATAGCGGTTAGGACATCTTCTCCTCCTCGCTGTATTCATGCCAAACCCCCTACAAATTAGCTGCCACCAACTCGCACACCTGCACAAACCCCTCATCCACCAACTCCAGATGACCGTTGAGGATTTCATGAACAAAATAAACTCCCCACCAATGCGATAATAAACGGGTGAGGGGGTAGCCAAAAGCGATCGCGATTAGGACGCTGCCAAGGTTCAGTAATTAACCCGGAAGTTGAAGCAACGATCGCACCCGCCGCAATCCCCACGCCAACCGCTTGGATTTGATGTTCTAGGGTGCGATCGCGTTCGGCTTGGTCAATTTCCACTGATTGTGTCCTCCACAAATCGAATTGACAAGTTCGTGAGTCTCAGAATTTGCGTTTCGGTTTCGTCCTCATCTGGGTCTTCGTCTTCAGCGATCGCATCACTTTGGACAACTTGGAGTGCTTGGAGGATTGAACTATAAAGGTTTCTCGATTGCCCTGGGGATTTTGGCTCTTGGCTGCTCCATATTCTAGCTCTGCCAACGTGATTATAGAAATTCCTATCTCTCCAGACTCAATCGTTTGCAATCGCTCCTTAACCCTCAGAGGTTTTTGTTTAATCACATAAATACAAATGTTAGTATCGAGTAAGAATCTCATTCAAACATATCCTCTCGTACCGGAAGTTGAGGTTGTTCTCGAACTTCTAAAAAGTCTGAGCTAAAATGAGATAAGTTATTCCACCACGTTTCATCAAAATCTGGTGTTTCCTGAGAGTCTTGTTTCTGAGTTGGGCGATCGCCAGCCCTAACCTGATTAACATAGGCTAAAACTCGATCAACTTGGGATTCTGGAAGGGTTTGAATGGCTTGAATCAGTTTTTCTCTGGCTGTCATCTGTTGTTCACCTCTATGATGTGGGCATGGTCTCACCTCATCATGGTTAACTGTATTATAATCCCGCCGCCGTAAAGGCTGACCAATAACAAGCTTCTGCAAAGGGGGGGTCATAAAATAAATCCAAACGGTTTTCCACTTCCTCCAATTCCTCCTCCGTCGCCTTCTGCTCCTGTTTGAGCCAGTCCAGAATATCCGCAGAAGATAACCCCCGTAACCAGGTTTGAGCCGCTTGCAGGGCAACTGTCACCGAGGGATAATCCGGTAAAAATCAAACTAACAATTTAGCACACTAAGTACGGAAGACCCGGAATGTCGAGCTTCTGGATGGCACGGATCTTGTTACAACATCTAGTTAGTAATTCCAAACTCGCCGCCCTAATTTGGAGTTTAAATCTAGATGAATAAACCCTTTATTAGCGCCACGACCAAATCCTCCCTGCCATTTTCCCGCGTTATACCATTCCTGCTCAAAGCGTAACTGTAGTTCCCAGACAGAGCCTCGAGCTGGTCGTAAATCCACTGCAAAACCAAACGGATGATTCGCACCACTACCGCCAACTTCCCGCTCCACTGCAGGAGGTCGATACCAAGAATTGACCAGTAACGCCGATCCCCACCATTTACGCACTTCATCTAATCTTCGGGCAAGCTCAATCACGTTTTGACGGTGATTTGAGTCTGTGGGAATTCGACGGGTTTGACACAATGTCACTTCTCCTACATTGAAGTAACAGCTAACCGGAGATGACCAATCATGCCAGTCTACTTGGCTCAATTCTGGTGATATGAGAATAGTTGATTGCTTGTGGGTTCGGGTCCAAGGTAATTGCCAATGATCCACAAAAACATACCACTTGCCAGCTCCCCACCCCAATTCAACCAGAGCATTTCCTCCTGAGTTAATCTCTAGACTGGATTCTTGAAATTGCTTAATCAAATAGGATTTTCCTTTGGGAACAAATGCTTTTTGAGTATCATCTAATTCGCTGGCTTGTTTGCTCCAATCTTTTTTCAGCCAGGTGTCTGATGTTGCTTTAATCTCTTGATTTTCTCCTGAAATGAATGTTGATGAGCTTGCTGAAAACTCTTGCACCCCTGAACAAATTTTCTCAATGACCTGCTTATAACCACCATCTCTCAACCAAATGGCATCGGCATCGTTATCAATGAAACAACTTTCAAATAAAATAGTGGGCATGGTACAGTGTCGGATACAAGACCAGACTCGCCTGTGCCAATCTTGGGCAAAAGGCTGACCCGCATAGAGATAATTTCGTGCGGGCAAGGACAGACCTTCAAACTGTTTGTTCATCACCTTAATAAATCGCTCAAACTCGGGCTTGCGGTCAATATAAAACAACCACCATCCCCGTGCATTTTCATTGGCAGCATTATGATGAAGACACAAACATATATCAGCAAGGCTGTCATTAGCACGTTGCTGCATTGTCGCCAGAGTAGCCAATTCATCCTCAGCTCGACAGAGGATGACCTCGTAGTGACCTGTGGTCTCTAAAGTATTTTTAATCCCGACTGCTTCTCTCCAATTATAATCTTTTTCGCGCAAATTCAGACGATGATTGACAGCACCGGAATCGCGACCGCCATGCCCAGGCATGACAGCAACCCTGAACTTTTGTAATGCATCGGATGCATTCAGATCTAAAAATGGAATCTGATATTGATCGAGTAGGCTTTGAGCTTCAGGAAAAACACTTTTTATCTTACTTACATAGTCAGGATCTGTGGCATAGCCTTTATCCTTGAGATGTTGCAGATAATTATCTGGGTCAGTGTCGTAAGCTTCCCATCCTTGATATGGCGAGTTAGGGCGATTGATAAAGCGCCAGTAACCCATGACAGCGTGTTCCGCAGTTTTCCAGTGACACCAATCACAACCCTGTGGTTCTGTAGGGGTATCTATCCAGATTTTATGGGTAATTTTCTCCACATAACCCTCATCAATCTTATCTCGCCATTTTAGCCCGCCAGGGTTTCCGGCTTTCTGAAACAACTGGCTGGTTCCCCGACCAGATTCAACAATGGCTTGAGCTAGTTGAACAAGCCGTAATTTACGATAGCGGATGGGAATCTCTTCAGTAGTTGCGACAGCGAGAACATAGTCAGACCAAGAAAAAAGCATTGTTCTTTCCTCAGGCAATAGCAATCATCAATGGGATTAGACCATCAACCAGCAAACTGGGACTAAAGAATTTGAGGCGAGTTGTTTGATTAGCTCTTTTACTCTCCCGTACAAGCTAAACATGATGGCTTAAATTCATTCTATCAAGGGATTCCGGCATAAGATAAAAAAGCCGGACAGATTTACCAATTGTTACATTGATGCCTTGTGGTAACTATTTAGGGTCTGCTGAATAAGTCTTGTGGTGGCGAGAGGCAACAGGCAACAGGCAACAGGCAACAGTTTCAAACCTCTGGTGAGGTAAAATTCGGCACTTACGCAGGCGGAAATCCCAGGATTTTGAGGCGGGTAGTGCAAAAACCTTGCACTTGTTGGGGAGAAAAATGGCTTGAAATCCAAATCTTGTCTACCTTCCACACTCATGCAGCAAGCCCTATTTAAGTGGGGGGGCGTGACAAACGAGCCAAGAGCCGTAGAGTAGAATTATGGACATCAAACTGCCAGGTAGGGGATACCACCCCGATTTTACCCCATCCCCCCAACTGAGAAACCGGGTTTCTTGGTTAAATCTTTGTGAATAAACAGAGAAACTGATAGAAACCCGGTTTCTTTTCCCCCCACCCCAGACCCAGCTTTTTATCATTCCCCAGCAGCCGCTAAAACCTCTCTATATAAATTTGCCCCAATCCGAAAATTAGCCTCCACGATTAAACTATCCATAATCGGTCTAATCTGAGTAATCAAACCCCGACGCTTTGCCACTAACAAAATGTCACCTCATTATGCTCTCAGTCAGGATCTGCGGAATGTAAGTTATAAGACGATCGCCGTAAAATCAATTTTAATCAGGCTCTTGGGCAAGAGCTAAGATACGCT
>CAKZMA010001552.1 GCA_937127375.1 uncultured Coleofasciculus sp.
GTCGGGCTTTCGACTTCTATCACCAATCGGGATGGGGGGAACTTCAGTTTAAAAAGACGTTTTATCAGAAATTGACTGTAATCAAGCTGAGGCGCAATTGGAAAGAAGTATCACTCAACTTCTGGAGCGCAGAATTCGTAGATCTATGACAGGATACGAACCTTATGATGTTCAACACTAAGTCTATGAATGGGAGACGATGTATTCAGCCCAAGCTCAACCGCCTCAGTATGATATTGCATTTATTCTGACAGCTAACGAAAGAATTATATTTCCTAATGTTTACGGGGCGTGGGGGTATGATATGTCGGGTTTATATCATAAATTATCACGCGATCGCACCCTGCCAACCAATACCTTGTTCATACTATACCAGCGAGTCAGATGCCCACCGGACACCAACTTACTACAGGTGTTTTAAGAGTCTAGTTCTGCTTGTGTCTTAATGCTGAACCTGCCCCAATTGCACTCATCACAAGTAAGCCTAATCCTGTAGAGGGTTCTGGAACTGTGACAGGTTCTGGAAGAGTAACAAACTCGTACCTGAGATTATCGAAGGCAATATCTCGGTGTCCCTTGTTAAAAGTTATCTCAGCACGGAGAAAAGGTACAGTACTTTCTACACCGAAAAATCCACCCAAAAACCAGGGATCTTGTTTGGCATCACCCGAAAGCGTTCCCAGAAGGTAAGAATTGGCATCGAATAATTTTACCGTAACAGCATTTGCCAAAAATATGTCACGGTCAAAACGAGGAGCCTCTAAATCAAAACCACAGCACCCACTCATAGCAAAGCCAAATCCTAGACGATTTTGGGGTTCTGGGAATATAACTGATAGTTTATCCTCCCAGGAATTAAATCGGTGATCAGGTGAGGTAACGTTGTTTGTATAAACGAGATCCTGATAATGACTGTTTCCGCGAGTGCCTATATGAATGACTCCGTCATATATACAATGTGGTGGTATACTGTTATAAGTACTACGACAGCCATAATCGTACTCAAGTAAGGTTTCTTGTCCAGAAAAATCATCAATCTCGATAGGATTAAGAGTTGCTGAACTTGGTTTAGGGAATCTTTCTAACCAATCAAGGACAACCCCATTATCCCCTGGATCAGCACGAAAAATACCGCCAGTACCATCAGCCAATCCAGCTAGGAATGCAACTTGACCTGCATCGTTAAATCCTTTCTTAGAGAAACTCAAGCTTGTCACAGTAGAGCCAAAAAGTTCATCACCGACAGCAATTACCTTATCAGCAATTGGATCAGAGCCAGTAAAAATACCGTATTCTCCAGTCTGGAGTTGAGCAGAGAAAACTACGGTACCGTCATTGTTGATGGCAGGATTAGAAAAGGAACTGAAAAGTTCACTACTATTAGCGATTGTGGTCAAGGAACCGCTGTTGCTGATGAAAATGCCTTCATTGCCATCATCCAGAGAAGCGGCGAAAGCGAGAGTACCTTCATCATTAAGCGACAGAGTATTAAAACTGTTAAATAGAGTGTTGGTATCAGCTATTAGATTAATCAAATCACCGTTGCCAGTGAATATGCCTGAGCCTCCTGTATCTAAAGGGGATTCAAATGCTACAAGTCCTTTATTGTTGAGCGCGAGATTCTCGCCAAAAGAGGAGGCGATTCTATTGTTAGCTTTAGCAATAGTTTTGCGGGTTATACCATCGCTAGTATATATAGCATCAATGCCAATATCACCGAAATCTTTAAACACGACAATACCCTCATCATTCATTGCTACATCTCCGAAAGGGGGAGAATACGGTCTAGGATCATTAGCAATGGTAGTAAAGGGATACTCATCACCTATTTTTATAACGAAGTTAGGGAAATGAGGAGAACCGTCAAATGTCTCAAAAGCAACAGTATTACTGTCACCTATATCTACAGAATAAAAATAGTCAAAACCATTAGTAATGCTCTTGAGTGATTCCCCATTGGCTGTAAAAATGATCTGCCTCATGGAT
>CAKZMA010001553.1 GCA_937127375.1 uncultured Coleofasciculus sp.
CCAAACCCGCAAACGCGAAGAAAAAATCCGATATCCTACCCATTCCGGCGCAATCGAAATCCCATCCGGTTATCGCCCAACCCAAAATTGAGTCCACCCGCAGCAATGAGGAACAATTGGCACAGATGCGGGCAAAACGAGAAGCATCTGAACGCTTGGGTTCGACGTTATTAACCCCCGAATCGGTTCCCCGCACTTTGCCACCCCTGCAACCGAAACTCACCATTGGGCAACCGAATGATCAGTATGAACAGGAAGCGGATAGGGTAGCCCGTCAGGTGGTGGATCATATTAATGCGCCGCCGAAGATTCAAGCCAAGACACCGCGCAACCCGATGTCGGTGGAGGCGAGAAAGCCCTCTCCATTGGATCATCTCCCGGCGCATAAGGTGCAGCGTTATGCTACTGGGGGACAGATGGCAGCACCTGCGGATTTGGAATCCTCGATTCAACGGGCAAGGGGAGGCGGACAACCCTTAGGAGATGGGATTCGGGAACGGATGGAAGGGGCGTTTGGGGCAGATTTTAGTGGGGTAAGGGTGCATACGGATGGGACGTCCGATCAGTTGAATCAGTCGATTCAGGCGAAGGCGTTTACCACGGGACAAGATGTGTTCTTTCGCCAAGGGGCGTATGAGCCGGGGAATCGGGGGGGACAGGAGTTGTTGGCGCATGAGTTGACACATGTGGTGCAGCAGCAAAAGAACAAAAATAAAAGCGAAAAGGTAATACAATGTAGGCGTCCAGACCGTGGGCAAATAATAACAGCCATACAGCAACAAACCCTGGTGATGGACAATCCGTACATGTTACAGCACTATGGTTTATCGTATCGGCACCACAACGAAAAAGTAATATTTTTGACTAACGCTCAAGAGTTCCCAGAAACAAATGCAGAGTCAGCGAAGAGCTGGTGGCGAGCATTGACGCCCGTTGAATTTGAAAAACTAAATCGGAATGGGAATTTTCACGGAGCAAGTTATGGGGGAATAGCACCAAACAGGGAGTATATAGTAAACAAAAACAAATTTTTCACCAATGACTCGGCAGGTAGCCATGTGGTGGAGTTCATAACCCCCGAACTGGGTTGGTTATATCAACTATTCTTAAAAGAAAATTGGCAACCGAAACCGGAAGGAGGAGGAACCTATGGCCTCGGACCAACAGGACATGGTAAGGGATTAGCGGGATCAACATTCAATAAATTTTTGAAGTTGGGCAAAATTACCTGGGAACTAAGAGACCTACGAATACCAAATAAACAACCAGAGATAGATGATTAGTGCGCCATAGCAATCCTAGATAGAATGCAACAAGCGAAAAGCTCGAAAGCCAGGTATAGCAAGGATTTCATTTTTTAAAATTGCCACAACCTAAATAGGATTGCTATATATGTAGCCTAATGTCTCAGCCAAAACAAACGTAATTCCCGAAACCGATAGGTTCCATCCCGTAATTGCTGCATTAGGCGGGATTTTTTCTCATCCCACCAGCGCCGCACCTGCCAAACATCGGAATTAAAATGATGGTGGGCGCGTTTCTCACACATCCATCCAAAAGCCTGGTCTAAAACCTGATCCGACGCAATGCGATCGATTAACTTACGCCGAGCCTATCACGGAAAGGATGCGATCGCGTAACACTGATTTCACTGATTTAGATAAACGGTAGTGGTGGGGGGTGAGAGGTTTGCCCCACTGATTTCACGGAGGCGTTAGTCCTCAATAGCCAGAAGATGTAAGAATTGTCGGGATATTATTAAGTCCTCTGTGTCAATCTGTGTGCTTCGCTATTGAGTCTTTTATTTAGTGTCACTCAATCGGTGTAATCTGTGTTTTGGAAGTGATGAGTATAGAGTCTATAGGCGGGCACATTTTTCCATGATAAAATAGTACCTAAAAAATTAGCCAAAGTCAACCCTATATCGAAATAAATGAGTAAAACTAGAAGTGCGATCGCCTGTCGGTCGAATTGAGGATAAACAGA
>CAKZMA010001554.1 GCA_937127375.1 uncultured Coleofasciculus sp.
AGCTTACTGCACAGCTTGAATCGCCGCTTCTGCATTCACCAAACCCCGACCAAAGAAATAGTCCTCGGCGGAACTGGGTTCAGGAAATACTAAAAATTCTGGTATTTCTTCGGGTTTTTCCCCAGTCAAACGGGCTTGTTGATAACTTTGATAAAGCTCCTGTTCCGTTTCCGTTAGCGTTAATCCCTGATAACTAGCTGTTTCTTCCAACACATCCATAATTCGCTCTCGATTCAGGGTATTATTCACCCCTTTCATTAAAGCCACTACCCCCGATACAGCAGGTGCAGCAAAGGATGTTCCCTGAACTTGCACATAGTTACCCAAGGGATCAAGAGTATATCCCCAAGCATAGTCAGGTTTGGTTATCCCTTGCCATAATAATGATGATAATCCAGTCCCCCCGGTGGTTAAAATACCGCCACTCAAACTGCGACTGATATCTCCACCGGGAGCAACGACATCCAACCCTTTGCCATAATTACTATAGGAACTACGCTCACCTTGTATATTCGTCGCCCCGACAGAAAGAACTTGGGGAATAGCCGCCGGGAAACTAATTCCAGACCGATTTTCATTCCCGGCTGAAGCGACAATCACGAGTTGAGGATTTGCCTCTAAAACACTCAAGATTTGTTCATTTAATTCTTGATGAGGCATTAATCCGCCTAAACTCAAATTAATCACATCAGCATCTCGTGCCGCCGCGTAGCCAATTGCTTCAATTAAAGAGACGGAATCTATTTCACCATTTAATCCAAAGACGCGAATCGGTAAAATCTTTGCTTGGGGCGCAACTCCAACAATTCCCCTTTGATCTGGAGAATGAGCCGCGACTACACCAGACACCCAGGTTCCATGAAATTCAGATGTTATCTTACTGCGAAAGTATTGTTTAATTAAATTACCCCTTTCACAAGCAGACGCATCAGGATTGTTCTGAGCTAATAGTAAAGCTATCTTTTTATACTCTTCCACCATTTCCTGACAAGATAGCTCAAAGGTATGGCGAAAATGGGGCTGAATAATATCCCGTTCATTCCGACTCAATCGAGTATCGGGATCACCTTGTCCCGAACTGGAAAAATCCCAACCCTTGACCTCACCGGGGAGTTTGTCGGGATAATGATCTGTGGTATAAATATTGTTGGCTAAATCCTGGTGATCCCACTGGATCAAACTGTCAATCACCGCAACCACAACTCCTTCCCCACCCTGGCTGGCTTGCCAAGACGCGATCGCGCCAATATCGGTGCGGGGTAATAGTTGCCCCCGTTTGGGTGTACTATCGAGATGCCACAGTAAGGGTAATAACGCGGTGGAAAAGGGAGTGTCTTTGGGCTTAGGTAAACGAGCAAGGCGTTGTTGCAGCAGTCGCTCCGGCTCAAGAATTTCTTGGCTAGAATTAATCAGGTTGGTTTGGGGAACAAAGTTATCCGAAATTGCTTGAATAAAATTCGGTGTCGCAGACTGAATTCCACTAACTTGATTGAGTTGATTAGCAACGGTGATTATTTCTGTCCCTGATGCCGATTTTGACCGGGCGACATAGCGATTTTGACTGAAGCGGAGGGGACGAATGATTTCTAAGTTCTGCTCGTCCAACACCTGTTGTTTCTGGGTTTCGGATGTCCCTGGTGCAAAACTAATGATGATTTCATTAGGTAACACAATCAACTTTTCATTCTCCCTATCCTCAGATTCCCCTTGGTTGAGAACGGGTAAGGTTTCCTCAACATAAGGCTGTTGTTGAATCTGATTGGTTAACAACCGGGTAGACGTTCGTACCCCAGCCGGAAGCCGAACCAACGCTAACTGATTACCGAGAGGGTCAACTTGTAAATTGGTATTCGGTTGTAACGTCGAACCTCGCCCTTGAATTCCCCTTGTGGTTAAATCATCTTGGAGTTGCAAATATAGGGGTTTATTCCCTCGCGGCTGAATGGCTTTGAAGCGAACCGCCAGTACATCGTTACGTAGATTTAGGGGAATTTGTTTGCCATAGAATGAGTAGGATAGTGTTTCAGTGGGTTGGGTTTGAGCTAGAGAGGCTTGAGGATGTGAACCTAGATTGTCAATGTTCCACAAACAGGCTGTGATTAAAATGGCAGATACAAATCGCTTCATCTTAAGTATCCTTGTATACGCTACGATGTATCTCTACTTCTGGAGTAGAGCAGCTTATGCAAGTCAGAGAGTAGAATTATTATAAATTGTAGGGTGCGTTAGGCGCATTTGAGGATTAACGT
>CAKZMA010001555.1 GCA_937127375.1 uncultured Coleofasciculus sp.
CTTTTTTTGTAGCCGCGTAGAGGCTGATAGGATGATCAACATTATCATGGACGGAGAAGGGAATTTTAGTGTTTGCGCCATAGACTGAACTAGAGGACGCAAATACTAGATGCTTGACTTGGGCATGACGACATCCTTCTAAAATATTGATAAAGCCAACAATGTTGCTATTGATATAAGCGTGAGGATTTTCGAGAGAGTAGCGAACACCAGCCTGAGCCGCGAGGTTGACGACTACATCGAAGTTATGCTGTGCAAATAGCTGAGTCATACCTTCACTGTTTGTCAAGTCTAACTGATGAAAACTAAAGCCAGCTTTACCCTGTAACTGGGCTAAACGGTCTTTTTTTAGCGATACATCGTAGTAATCATTAAGGTTATCTAGCCCAACAACCTCATCACCCTTAGCCAATAGCCGTTGACTGAGATGGAAACCGATAAACCCAGCCGCGCCAGTAACTAAAATTTTTACCACTTGTTCCCCTTAAACAACAAAATTAACACTGATCTTATTTCTTCACGAAAACAAATTGGTTGTTTCCTAATCCACCGCCACAAGTTACCAAATTTTCCAACATAAATCCACGCTGGTGATAAAATTTAAAAATATCTTCGGGCTTGGCAACTTCAAAGGGTAAACCCCCTAACCAATCAAACACATCATGAATGAGTGACATACCTCTCTTTTTTCTATAGTGTAACAATGGATTCTTCCTCTTTATAATCTCTACAACTATTTTTCCTCCAATGAAATAAGGAAGGAAAGCAGCAGAAATGATGGTTCTTCCCATAATCCCTGAACAGTAAACCTGCTTTACCTTTAGCCAATTTTGCGACTTATTACCCTGGTCATTATAGATAGCGATAAACAATTTCCCTCCTGTTGCTACTAATGGTGTAATATTTTCTAAGGCTTGCCACATTGCTCCGGTGTGGTGCAGAACGCCCCAGCTATAAACAATATCAAATTGCCCTAGAGATTTTAAATAATCTAAGTCTAGTACTGAACCTAATTCAACTACCCAATCTGGATCATTTGGTAAATATCTTCTTCTTAGCTCCTGCGTACAAGCTACCGATTGGGGATCGTAATCGAAAGAATAAACCTTGGCTCCGAGACGACGAGCAGCAAGCGAAAACAAACCGCTACCTGACCCAACATCTATAAAATTTTTTCCTTGCAAGTCTTCTAGTTCTAGCATCTGTTTGATAGATTTTTCGGCTTCTGTAATCCGTTCATCATCAATAACAGATAAAAAACGTTCCCAATTTTTCCCAAACTGAAACCGTTGACCAGATGCAACTTCTTCTTTATAAGTGCTTGTCATCATGTCTCCTTGCTACAAACTCCAGTAGTTTATATTTGGCGGCAGTGTAGTGGGATCGATAACTGATTTTACATCCATCAATACACCGCCTAGACGTACACAACCTAGTAGATGTTCAAGAGGCATATCCAGATAGGTTTGATGACTGACGGCGAGTACAACTGCATCAAGATTCGATAAGTCTTGCCAATCTACTAGCTGAATACCGTATTCTTGCTGTACCTCTTGGGAATCAGCTAAGGGGTCATGTATTAGAGGATTAATGCCAAATTGCTGCAACTCTTCCACAATATCCGGCACGCGGCTGTTGCGGATGTCTGGCACATTCTCTTTGAACGTTAGTCCCAAGATTCCTACTCGTGCCTTCTGGATCGATAAATTAGCCTTAACCAAAAGCTTAACTAGGCGCTGTCCTAAGTAAGAACCCATGCTGTCATTAATCCGGCGACCCGCGAGAATAACTTGGGGATGATATCCTAGTTCTTCTGCCTTAGTCGTCAGATAATAGGGATCGACACCAATGCAGTGACCGCCAACCAGTCCTGGGGTAAAGGGCAAAAAGTTCCATTTGGTGTTGGCAGCGGCTAAAACATCTTTGGTGCGGATACCAAGATGATCGCAAATTAAGGCTAGCTCATTCATCAAAGCGATGTTTAAATCTCGCTGGGTATTTTCGATAACTTTAGCAGCTTCAGCAACTTTAATGGAAGGGGCGCGATAGACGCCTGCATCAATAATTGTTTCATAGACGCTAGCAACTCGTTCTAGAGTGTCGGCATCTTCTCCGGCTACCACTTTGACAATCTTGTCCAGGGTATGTTGCTTGTCACCAGGATTAATCCGCTCTGGTGAGTAGCCTAGCTTAAAATCAACACCCTGCTGCAAGCCTGAGACTTTTGCCAGAATAGGTCCACAGATATCTTCTGTTACTCCTGGATAGACGGTGGATTCATATACGACGACTGACCCAGACTTGAGGACTTTACCAATAATCTCAGAGGCTTTAATGAGACAAGTCAAATCGGGTCTGCGGTTTTGGTCAATTGGTGTGGGTACGGCAATTACAAAGAAGTTCGTTTCTATCAAATCCTCTGGATCTGAGATAATTTTGAGATTCGAGGTTTTTAATTCGCCAATAGAAACTGAATCTGTGCGGTCAATGTATTGCTTTAATGCTTTGACTTTATCAGAGCTGATATCAAAACCAATCGTGCTAGAGAATTTTTGAGCAAATGCTAGGGCGACGGGGAGACCGACGTAGCCCAGACCAATCACTGCGATTCGATCACTCATCCAAGGTAAATTATGTTTAAAAGTTTAGGGATTTACTGTTTTCATCTAACCATGCCTGGAAAATCAATACATTCCACAGATAGGCTTGCCAGTTGCGATCGCCTGCAATATGCTCCTCCCATTTCTGGCGAATTAGCTGAGGATTCAGGAATCCTTCTTGACGCAATCGACTCTCATCCAGCAGAACTTCTGCCCAGTCACGCAAAGAACCACGTAACCAGTCGCCCAAGGGAATACCAAAGCCCATTTTAGGACGTTCGATTAAACTTGACGGCACATATTTGTATAAAACCTGGCGTAACAGCCATTTTCCCTGACGGTTGCGAATTTTCATAGACATGGGCAATCTCCAAGCAAATTCTACTACGCGATGATCCAAGAGGGGAACACGGGCTTCTAGGCTAACACCCATAGTCGCTCTGTCTACCTTAGTGAGAATATCATTGGGTAAATAGGTTACAGTATCCAAGTACATCATCGACTGAATCAAATCTGGCAAATCTGCCCATAATTCAGAGTCGTTTAGGGCTGTGGTTGGTTCTGAAGCACCTAAAACCAATGAGTTTGGGTCTTTCCAATGGGAAAGTAGTCTTCGATACAGAGATTCAAGAGATTCAAATGCTATCACGTCTGCCAGTTTATGTAATTTATCACCAGGGTTCAGTCGCTTGAGTTTTTCTGGCAGCCATGGAACAAGAAAGGAGTTCCAGGTTTGGGGAGAGAGAGTTATTAAAGCACGGGAGAGGGCTTGGCGCATCCCAGAGGGCATCCAACCGATCTGCTGCCAGATGCGATGCGTCAAGAAATAGCGTTTATATCCTGAAAATAGTTCATCGCCGCCATCTCCAGAAAGACTGACTGTGACTTGCTGCTTTGCTAATTGGGAAAGCAGAAACGTAGGAATCTGGGAAGAATCGGAAAAGGGTTCGTCATAAAGGGTTGGAAGTTTGGGAATGACGGATATCGCCTCTTCTGGTGTGAGATAAAGCTCTGTGTGGTCTGTACCCAAATGTCGGGCAACTTCCTTGGCATATTTGGCTTCATTATAGGTGTCCTCATAAAAACCGATAGAAAAGGTTTTTACAGGTCGATTACTTTGAGCCTGCATTAAGGCGACTACTGTAGACGAATCAATCCCACCCGAAAGAAAAGCACCGAGAGGCACGTCGGCAACCATTTGCTGACGAATGGCATCTCGTAATAGGCTATCCAATTGCTCAATCGCTTCGGTTTCACTTCCAGAAAAAGGATGAGCCGCGCCCAACTCAGCAACTGATTTGGCTGACCAGTAGGGAACAGCTGTAGGGGGAGATTGGGTATCTTGACTCTTAAGAGTCAAGATTGTACCGGGCGGCAGCTTGTAGATTCCTTGATAAATTGAGTAGGGCGCGGGAATATAGTTATGACGCATAAACAGCGCCAGGGCATTGCGGTCAATTTCGCCTCGCCACTCTGGATGAGCCTTTAATGCTTTTAGCTCAGAGCCGAATAGAAACGTTTGTCCCATCCAACCATAATAGAGGGGTTTTTCGCCCAGGCGATCGCGCCCTAAATGTAAAACCCGTTCTTTACGATCCCATAGAGCAAAGGCGAACATTCCGACAAACTGTTTTACCGCTGCCTGCAATTCCCAATGACAAATAGCAGCCAGCATTACTTCTGTATCAGAATGACCGCGAAAATTATGCCCTAGCTGTTCCAGTTGCTGCCTTAACTCTAAGAAGTTATAAATTTCGCCGTTAAAAGTAATGATATACCGTTCATCTGCTGACTTCATTGGCTGATACCCTTCTGGAGAGAGATCCAAAATTGCCAGCCGTCGATGTCCTAAAGCAATACCCGATTCCTTCTCTACCCAGATTCCCTGAGCATCTGGTCCTCGATGCAGCATCTTGCTTGACATGTGCTGTACTATTCTCTGCCTCTTTTGAACACCTATTTGTCCAGATGTATTCCAAAAACCCGTAATTCCACACATTCGATTTAACTTTTTTCCTTGAGTTTTCGAGCTAGCACATTTTCATATAATGATTCATACTGTGCCACAACAGAACCGAGAGAAAAGTTGCCAATAATTCTGTCCCTGGCAGCTTTACCAAGTGCTTTCCTAGGTTCAGCCCCCATATCAATCAACTCTTTCCATCCCCTAGCGAGTAACTGGGGATTCCGAGGAGGTACTATCCGCCCTGTATTTCCCACAATCCAAGCAGAATCCCCCACATCTGTCACAACACAGGGAACACCGCAGGACATTGCCTCACCAATCACATTGGGAAAAGCTTCGCTGTAGGAAGCAGAAGCAGCGATATCTAAAGCAGCACTCAGGCGAGGGATATCTTTTCGCTCACCCAGTAGATGTATTTTCTCAGTCAGTCCTAATTCTTTGATTAACTTATACAAATGCTGATTATCCCAATTAACTCCTCTGCCGACTAGAAGAAACTGTATGTCTATATCGGGACAGTGTTTTCTTAAAGATGCAGCGGCTTGCAAAAAGTTATCATGGTCTTTCATCGAGTGATAGCGACCGATTAGACCAATCAGAATAGTGTTTATGGAAATTCTTAGTTCTTTGCGTACACTCATCCTAGCGCCGGATGAAGGGGCAAATTTCTCTGTATCAAAACCATTAGGGATGACCACGGTATTGTCATGACAATACCCAATAGATTCATGTTGGCTAGCAGCTACTCTCGAATTATAAATTACTTTTTGAGGAAAATTTGATAATTGGGTACTAAGTTGAATAATAAATCGGGTTCTCGCTCTTTCGTAATCTAAAGAATAGAGTGAGTGACGGATATTCCACAGAACAGATACAGATATTGATGTGTGCAAAAAGTAACTGGTTAGTTGGGCGGCTAAGTTGCCATGATACATCCAACCCTGGATTAAATCGGGCTGGATTTGAGACAGAGTATGAATTAATTGCCAAAACGAAGGAATTGTAGGTAGCCCTCGTTTCATGTTAATGGTATAGACTGAGATGTCTAATGCTTCAAGACAATCGCCCAAAGTTCCTTCATCCATCAAAGAAACTACAATTGGTTCAAACCGCTCCCGATTTATATGGGATAGCAGCTTGTAGAGCATCATTTCAGCACCACCTGTATAAAGGTTGGTAACAATATGAACATTTTTACAACTAATCATCTAATCATCTAATAATAAAGGTTGTATTTTTTTGTCATATCCTTCTACTTGCCTTGAAGGTTTGATTGTAATACGGGAAAAAAATACTATGGCCAATATGAGAATTACCCAATGAAATCTTTCTTTAATAAACAGCTCTATAGAACCCATTCGCAGGAAATATCCCCAAGAAAAACCAACCATACTGTACAAAGCAATGTATATTGTATCAATAGATTTGCTTGGTTTCAATATGTTGTTTAAAAAACGACCGATTATTCCATAAACGAATGACCCAATTATTACGCCAAATATATGACCACTATACCATAAAAATCCGATAAATCCAGGTGGAACTCCGGCAACTTCACCACGTAATTTTCCTGTAAGGAGATAAGTACTTTTATCTACAATACTGTCTGGTAATTTTAGATAAATCATTCGTTCTGGAATTAGCCTTAATAGATCGAGTGGAATATCAATAAAACCGCGTGGTAAGGAGTTATCTCCTGCAACAATGCCAACAGCTTCCATATAGGGTAGTGTAAAATCTTGCCAAAACTTTTGATATAGTCTAATATAGTCAATAACTATAATATTAGTAAATCTTTCCATAACATTTTCTTGATATAAGCCTAAATAAAAAGCATCACCCAAAAATAAAACAAGAATCGAAACAAAAAATATTAACAATAGAATTAATATATATTTTTTTAACTTATTATTTGCAATAATAAAATATATAATAGCCAAGTAGATTATAATTGATCTACGACCTGAAATTAAAGTAAATCCTAAAAAAGCGAAGTTAATCGTCACAAAACTCAAAATTAGTATTGGCAATTGTTTCCATCTAATATTTTTTCTCAAAATTAAAGCTATCAATAATATAGAAGAACTGCTAGAAAAACGAATAAACTTTTTGAGAAATAACCATGTTCCATCACTTGTCTCTATTCCGCTTCTTATATAAGCCGATAAAGTTACAGCTCTTTCAATACCCCCATAATAATTTGCATAAATAAGCGTACTAAAAAAACTTAAACCCATGAATATAAGGATTAGCAAGTAAACAATATTTTTTCTAATACCATGAACATAGATTTTATTACCCATAGATGCTAAAGGCAATAAATAGTAACCTGTCAAAACAAATAAATAACTTACGCAGATGGCAAATGTAGTCCAAAAATTACCACCACCATAATTTTCATAAGCATAACTTAAGCTTGTATATTCTTTGCCCCCAAACAATATATGAAGTGGTGCTAACCCAAAATATACCAAGAATGACATATTAAAGAAAAATAATAAATCATAAATTGCTGTTCTATGTCGCAGACATTCAAAAACAACTATAAAAAGCACGAGGATTACAAAAATACTAACCATTACTCAATCAATTATCCATAAATACTATCATTTTTGGCAGCGAAAATCAAGTTTAAATTATTTGTATTTTTTATTAAAAAAACGCACAATTCATCTATAATAATTATCTTTTATGTTTTTATTATTATTCACATTATATATGTTACGACCTATTTAGGGTTGCTATATCGCTCTATTGTCAATCTGGGAAAAGAAGCGTCAACCCTTATTATTGAAAGCTTTTGAGAATAGTTTCAGTTTTATTTACCAGCGTTAACAGACTAAATTCTTTAACAATACGCTCTCGGCAGGTTTCCTTATCAAGCAATTTCTTAACAATCAGTTGTAGCCACGCATCAACAAGAGCTTCTGGATTTCCGGGTTGGATCACAAGTCCTGCCTGTCCTACAATTGATGCTGAATCACCCACATCTGTTACCACACAGGTTACACCACAAGCCATTGCCTCCGCAATCACATTGGGAAATCCTTCACTTAAAGAAGAAGAACATACAATATCTAGAGCATTATACACAGCAGGCATATCTTTTCTTTCTCCTGTCCAAATAAGGTGCTTGTCTAGTCCTAATTTATTAACCAGAATATACAACTCTTGACGATAATCCATAGAACCATCACCTACACAAACAAAGCGTACATCCTTACGTTGTTTAGCGAGAATTGCTGCGGCTTTCAGGAACGTCGGATGATCCTTTATCGGATCTAACCGTCCAACTATTCCAATTAACGTTTCTTCCTCGGAAACCCTCCATTCTTTACGCACTTTTATACCAGCCTCGCTGTTTGGATAAAATTGGCTGATATTAATGCCATTGGGAATAACTCTATGTCTTTTACAGTGATAGCCTTTAGCTTCATGGTAAGCTAGTCCTGCCTGAGAATTAGCGATTAATAAAGGTACTGATACTGAAACCAATTTACACAAATAAAACGGTAATGATCGCTTCCAATTCAGCTTGAGACTAGAGGCACGAATTCCCCAGACCAAGTTAACTTCTGGTATTCCCTGCACAGCAAGCCAAGCAATAAAATTGCTCATGTACAAGGTGCTGTATACTAACTTAAATCTATTCTTTCGCAGTAAGTGTCGGAGTTTTACAACAGACAATGCTAGTTGCAATCCCACGAGTATAACACTCTTTAACTTTGTCTCGAAAAGTGCCTGAATTTGTATGCCTCTCCTATTTTGAAGCCAATCCCAGTACTGTCCTCCTGAATATACAGTTACAACAGATATATCATGACCTCGTTGAGCCAATCCCTGAACAAGTTGAGCAATCTGACGCTCTGCTCCCCCTGTTTTCAAGGTACCGAGAAAAAACAAAATTTGCATATAAATCAAGTTATTTATACTCATATCGGGACATAAGCCAACCCGTCATCATCAAAACTAGACGCTGATCCTTTCTAGGCATTTTATACACCCATTCCGTATCTGGGTTTAGTTTCACGCTTCCTGCCATTCGCAGACGATTCCCCGCAATGGTGTGACCAACTGCCATAGCATCTCCAGCGCTAAGGCTCTCAGCAACTGCACCAAAATCACATTCGATTAAATTGCCAATCTTATCTAAGGTTTCACAGGGATTGGCTATAAAATGTTCATAACATACTTGGATTGATTTTCGAGTGTTTAGCTGATGCCGAACCCACTCTGATTGGAGATTTGTAACTGTCCAAAATGTTGCACTTCTCCAGATAGGTTTAGATTTTATATCTTTTTGTACTCCCTGCTTTTCATCTTTACTGTAAGCTTTATTTAGAGACCAAACTACTCCCCGAACATCGCGCACTAAATGAATTAAGTGTAGGTCAATCCCCGGTATCAGAGAAAGGGCAAATGCTCGCATTGGGTTTTTAGACGAATCTACAACTATAGATTTTCCACTTACCGTGCGGATTGCTTCAAACAGTGCTTTGGTGTATTTAGCATAGCTCTGAAACTTAAGAGACTTCTTTTGTCGTTCTTTCACCAAACGAGACCAATGTCTAAAGCGCTCGAAGGTATTTTGCAGAGCTAAATACGCTTCAACATTGTCTATGCCACTTCGTTGAACCCATTCTTGTCGCACATTAGACCAAAATAAACAAACATTCCCACGCTCACCACAGGCACAATATTCACCATTAATCCAGCCACTGCGTGGTAGATTAGTTAGTTCCCCTACACTTTCAATTTGGGTATGATTACCTAGTACTGTATTAAGCATTGTAGAGCCACTACGACCAGCACCCAGGATATAAATTACCTTAATTTTGCATTGATTTAATTCCATTAAATCTATCTCTATAACCATTTATATTCTATTATAATAAGCAATTTATATTTCTCGTTCTAACTTAATTTTTTTACAACTATCGCTGCGTTTGGAGAGAGATAAGCAGTATTTGGTAATATTTGACCAATCTGCTCTAGCAACCATAATGGACTTCTAACCAGGAGGTACGGAAATCTTCCTTTGGCTCTCACATAGGCATAAAGATTACTATTCCAAAATCCTAGGTGACCGTAATATCCACCTTGTAAAAATTCTACATTACCAATTATATTTATAGCATCAAGCATATCTTCGTAAGTCATTCGATTATGGATCTTGTACTTTTCCGGGCTGACTATCCTTAAAATATCGCCATAAACACCCTGATGGTTTGGAATTACAAGAACTAAAAATCCACCCGGTTTTACTAAATCAAGGTGCTTTTGAACAACATCAACTGTATTATTGAAATGTTCGAGAAAACCAAAACTAGCGACAACGTCCCACAGCCTTTGTGAAGACATAAATTTATAGGTAAAAATATCACCATGAATGACTTCTCCCTTTACGCCACTAGAATATAATAGTTTTTGTGCCTCTTGACAACACCATTCAATATACTCAATACCTGATACTTTATATCCAAAAAACTTATTAAAGTACCACATATAAGAACCAGGATAACAACCAATTTCTAAAAAGCTGAGTTTTTGATCTCTAGGTAAAGTTTTCATTAAAAGATGGTGCAGGTCTTTAAAATTTAGTCTTTGTGGATTAAATTCAAGACTGTTAATGCATGTTTTTTGCCATCTATTAGACCAATGCTCTGGACTTGAAAGTTTATTTTTATGGCTCATTAATTAACTCCTCACTTACCTATTAAATGCTTTAATATTGGCTTGAGTTCAAAAATAGAAATCGCATTGATACCAATTCGTTTATATACGAAAAAAGCGGCAACAAAATTCCATCCTAAATTGGCAATAGCTGTTGCTAAAGCAGCTCCTATGATTCCCTGTTTAGGGATTAAAACATAGTTTAAAATTAGGTTTAGCAACAAAAATAAAAACAAAATTTGAACAAGCTTATTCTGATAAGCAGTCATAGTCATCAAATGACCAATCGGACCAGTTAAAACATTAAACAATTGAGCTAAACCCAGAATACATAATGCTAAGTAACCATCTGTATAGGTTAATCCAAATATAGCTAGTATTCTTTTCCCAAAAATGAATATACCCAAAAAAATTGGTATAGAAAACATAATGTTAATCCATGAAATTGAAGTAACTAATTCTTGTAGTTTTCTTAATTTAGCCTGACTATACAACTCTGATATCATCGGCGCGGCAATAGTGCTAACAACAGTTAGACTAAATGTAATTAGGGTAGAAATTTTACTAGCAACACTGTATATTCCAGCATCAGTAGTGCCGCGAAAAATTCCGATCATTAGAACGTCTAGCCGATTCATAATGATGTAAACGCTAGAAACTAATAAGAGTGGTAAAGCAACAGATACCCAATTATAAATTTTGTATTGAGGACTAGCAATTTTTACAGGTTCAGGTAATTTATTATATAACCAATAAGTACCAAATACAAAGGAAATACCAAGGGTACAGAAATTCAGGCACATAGTTATTTGGCTATTGACTGACTGAGAAAATCCAGTAAACACAACACCAACAAAAATGCATAGCATCATGGGTTGTAATAAAGTTTCTGGTAATTGTGCTAAGACGATATGTTTTAGTGAGCGTAAAGCAGCTTGACGTAATCCGCTGAGTGTTAGCATCGGTAGAACTGCACAGCCAATCCAGAAGGTGTAACTTAATTCAGACCCAAGTTTCTCGCGGAGTATCCAGATCACCAAAGCAGTCGAGCTACTCACAACTATACTGGTAAACAGTGCCAACTGATTACTGCTTTGCAAAATACCTCGCAATGCACTCCAATCTCCTTGAGCATTGTAGGCAGCAACATAACGCAAGAGGGCAGTATCCAAACCCATTTTGGCGAACAACACCAAAACATATAACCAGGTTAGTACGTAAATGTAAATACCATATTGCTCTGCACCCATAACTCTAGCGAGAAAAATCTGTGTGCCAAAAGCAATCCCTGTACCAAGAATTTTGATAATGAAGGATGCACTAGCACCACGAGCTAAAACTGCGCCAACCCCCTCCCCTTGCAGCTTAGTGGCAATTTGTCTAAAACTATCAGTCACTCGATTTTTGCCTGACTTGCATGAGCACGTTCGTTGTATGCACCGTCGTTGACAAGGGCTAGTGGACGACTTTCGTCGCTTGGCTCAATGCCCTTCAGAACCAATCCGTAGA
>CAKZMA010001556.1 GCA_937127375.1 uncultured Coleofasciculus sp.
TTTATCCAACTTAAAGACTTAAGGCTGGTGGACAGTGCCCACCCTACGGTATATCATATCTGACTTAAGGCTGGTGGACAGTGCCCACCCTACGGTATATCATATCTGACTTAAGGCTGGTGGGCAGTGCCCACCCTACGGTATATCGAGGGTGGAGGCGATCCAAAACTGCAAATTTTCAGCGCCATCCAACTTAAGATTAGTCGCATTGACTGATACAAAATTTGGGTTAACGACTCCTTTTATAATCCAGTCCGCGCAGGCGAACTTGGTTTGTGTAGCAGCGATTTTAATCGCCTACTTTCCTCAATCGAACCGCCAATTAAACGGTAGACGCGCATAAATCCCTTTGGGATCATTCAGCGCCTGTAACATTGCCAAATCCTCTTTCAATTTCATGAACTCTGCCATTAATGGATCAGGCTGTCGCGTAGTATTACTATCATTCCCGACAAACTCTTCAATCAGACGTTCTTCCAAGGTTTGGAAACGAGGATATTCTTCTAATTTCCAATCGTCGCCTAAATTTGCCTCTTTAACAGCATACTCAATCGCATCATCGAGTCCGCCAATTTCATCGACTAATCCCAACTGTTTAGCATCAATACCTGACCAAACTCGCCCCTGAGCAATTTGGGCAAGTTTATCTTTGGGTAGCTGGCGAGACTCAGCAACTTTATCCAAGAATTTATAGTAAACTTGGTCAACTATTTTTTGAATCAGGGCTAACTCTTGAGTGGTTTTGGGACGAGAAACGGTTTGCAGATCAGCCAAACGTCCCGTTTTGACGACATCCCAAGTAATTCCATTCTCGTTGGCAATTTGCTGGACATTCATCAGTAGTCCAAACACACCAATCGAACCCGTGACTGTATTGGGTTCAGCAAAAATCCGGTTCCCATAGGTGGAAATCCAATATCCCCCCGATGCAGCTACATCTCCCATGGAAATAATTACAGGTTTGGAGTCGCGAGTAAGTTTAACTTCCCGTTGAATAATCTCGGACGCCGTAGCACTACCTCCCGGACTATTCACTCGTAATACAACAGCTTTGACCGAATCATCAAGGCGCAATTTACGCATTTGTGCAGCAAAGGATTCCCCTCCCACCTCTTGGACACTTCCTTCACCATCGACGATTTCACCACTGGCATAAAGGACGGCAATTTTATTTTTAGAAGCCTGTTGATGTCTCGGTTTATCGGCAATGTCTGCATAAGTAGACATACGAATATTGCGAAAGGATTTCTCTGTTTCACTTTCACCGGTGAGTTCCTGAAGTTGGGCGATGACTTCATCGTAATAGCCCACTTTATCGACTAAGCGACGCCCGATCGCATCCGATGCTAAGACGATACCTTGAGTATCCGCGATCGCTTGTAACTCTTGGGGCGTTACTTGACGACTTTTCCCCACCGTTGTCCGAAATTCTGACCACAAATCCCCTAGTAAAGCTTGTATCTGCTGTCGGTTTTCTGGACTCAATTCTTTCAAGACAAAGGGTTCCACCGCTGACTTATATTTACCCACCCGAATCACCTGAATCCCAATGCCAAATTTTTCTAAAGCCCCCGTGAAAAACATGGGTTGAGAACTAAAACCATTCATTTCCAGGCTACCCATGGGATTGAGGATAATTGTATCTGCGATTGAACTTAGATAATATTCTCCTTCTCCTGAATCCACATCATAAGCAATAATTTTTTTGCCGCTTTCTTTGAACCGTTCTAATGCTTCTCGGACTTCTTTTAGTGTGGCAAATCCTGTACCACTACTGGTGCTTGTATGTGATCCATCCAAGTAAAGCGCCACAATCCGGGAATCCTCAGCCGCCGCGTTTAAGGTATCGACAACCTTGCGTAATGTAATCGTGTCGGTTTCTTCTCCAGATAGTGCTTCTTCAATCGCTCGACTGGTGCTGGATGTGGGATCAGTATCCCGAACCGTTAAGGATAAGTCAAAAACCAGTACTGATTTATCTTTGACTTGGGGTCCAGTTTCTCTGGATGCGGCGGTGATAATTAAACTAACCAGTCCAACAGTGCCAATACCGAAAAATAAGGTAAAACCAAGTAGGCTACCCAACATACTGGCAAGAGTTTGTGTAATGAATTTACGCATTTTTGGGGTTATCCGTTATTCTTTATCTGTTCTTTATGTTTAGTTGTTTTCTGAAGCGTTTCCAATGGATTTATGATAAGAGTTTAACTGAGAGTCAAGTTTCCTAGTTCATGGATTGAGTTAATTAAGCCGAAACCCTTGATATACCGTAGGGTGGGTTGAGCGAAGTCGAAACCCACCAGCATATCAGTCATTACCATTCATCCTAACTTGATTGTCAACTGAATTTAAAGTTTGTAGTAAGCGCTTTAGCGCTGATGACACTAAAGTGCCTACTACAAACATTCATTTTAGCTTTTGTAAGGCGTCAGATTGCCTGAGTTGAGACAGATTGGCATTTCCTGTACAGAAGAGTACCGTGGTTATTTCCGCGATTAATAACTCCACGAGTTCATCCACTGCCTCTGTAGACTCAGATGCGGCTTGGAGAAAGGGAAAGGCTAATCCAGCTAAATCCGCACCCAGCGCGATCGCTTTGGCAACTTCTAACCCATTGCGTAATCCACCGGAAGCGATTAGGGGAACATCAGGGGCAATGTCTCGAATACTGGTGATACAATCGGCTGTGGGTAATCCCCAGTCGGCAAAGGTTTGTCCTAAGCGACGTTGCTTGAGATTTAATGCCCGTTCACTTTCAACTTTTGCCCAAGACGTTCCCCCAGCACCCGCGACATCAATGGCGCTCACGCCTGCGTCAAGTAGTTTCTGTGTCATGGGGGCTGAGATGCCATTGCCGACTTCTTTGGCAATCACAGGTACAGGCAACTTGCAGCACAATTTATGTATTTTGTCAAGTAAGCCGCGAAAATTGGTATCTCCGTTCGTTTGAATACATTCCTGTAAAGGATTGAGATGCAAAATTAAGGCATCGGCGGCTAACAGTTCCACCACGCGCAAGCATTCATCCAAGCCGTAACTGTAATTAAGTTGAACCGCACCCAGATTCGCCAATAACAGGATATCCGGTGCTAGCGATCGCACGGCAAAGGTATCCGCCACTTGCGGATTCTCCACCGCGACTCGCTGGGAACCCACACCCATGGCTAATTGATACGTTTGGGCGACTTCAGCCAGACGAAAATTAATCGTTTGCGCCTGTTGGGTTCCCCCCGTCATGGAGGATATTAGCAAGGGTGCGCCTAAGGTTTTACCGAGAAACCGGGTGGAGATATCAATCTCATCGCGGTTGATTTCCGGTAAACAACAGTGGGTAAACCGATAGCGTTCTAATCCATTGGTGATTTGATTAAACTGCACATCTTCATTGAGGCAAATTCTGATGTGATCGGCTTTGCGCGTTTGGGTTTCTGTCATCGTGCTGGAAAATGAGAACAGGGTAGGAGAGTAGGAGAGTTTGCAGCAGGTTTCAGCAAACGATACACTAGAAGACTTTGATTAACTCCACAGCATCTCGTCCATCAAAATCTTGCAGGTAAACTTTCACTTGTTCGTCTCTAGAGGTGGGTAGCTGTCTCCCGGTAAAGTCGGGACATATCGGTAACTCACGATGTCCGCGATCGACCAGAACTAACAACTGAATCACTTCGGGTCTACCGTATTCATTCACCGCATTGAGGGCGGCGCGAATCGTGCGCCCACTAAAGATAACATCATCGACCAATACCACAATTTTGCCAGAAAGATCACAGGAAATCTCGGTTTTCGCTGGGGTACGAACGCCAATCTGATCTAAATCATCGCGGTAGAAGGTAATATCGATCGCGCCTACCGCTACTGATTCCTGTTCTAACATTTCAATTTGCCGTCCTAGCAGCTTGGCGAGGGGAACTCCGCGAGTATAAATGCCTAAAAGCACAAGTTTAGACACATCTCCGGCGCGTTCAATCACCTCAGATGCCAAACGAGTGACAGTGCGGCGCAGTTCTTCAGGGGAGAGAATTTCAATAGTTTGAGTTGGCATTCTCGTTGCTGGTTTGATGGCGGATGGGATAGGACTAGGGGAGAGAATTAGGGATATTGTCTAGAGTTCACGGCATATAGTTTGGAGTAGGGGCGGGTTTAGGGACTAATGTAAATTGTCTTTCCTAATTTGGTTGCAAAACCCGCCCTTTGTTTAAGTTTGGGGTTTTGTCTTTCCGAGTTGGGTAGCA
>CAKZMA010001557.1 GCA_937127375.1 uncultured Coleofasciculus sp.
CTGTTCCCTGTTCCCTAATCTCAACCGTTAACTTTAATTGTGTCCACCCACTTAAACGATCAGATTAAGCCAACTAGGATAGGCACAAGACTGGTTATTTTGTAATGGTAATCCCTGATACGTCGAACCTATTTCGCTAACACCCTGCTCAAATTCCTCCAGATTCATAGTGTCAACTTCAACAAGTGCCTCAAACGCAATTGTCCACCAATTCTCATTGTTAACTGTAAACTGGGTTAATTCATAGGTAATCTCTTGGTAAAAACGTTGCGATCGCGCTTTGTTCACCGACACCCATGATCCTTGTGTCAAGCCGCCTTTGGGCATTAGACTCTCGGAAGTTGAGTCTTGACAACTCCACTTAATCCATTGTTCAATCCTGCCTTCCCAGTGACGACTAAATTGTCGGATACCCAATTCCGCCTTACGCCACTTAACCTCTAAACTGCCTTGCCGAAATTTAATATTCAGATACGGACAATCGGGGATATAAAGATAAGTATCCTCCCGGGTTTCTGGCGATCCTAATATCTCGCCGGGACAATCTGTGGTGAACCAATCATTCACCTGTTTAGGTAAATTACCGCGATTGAACCAGCGCAGTTCTAACGTGATGAAGTCATTTGTCATTTTTTAGGGAATAGGGAATTCAAATTCAGACTTAATCCTGCTGATGGGCAAATTTATAAGCACCAACAAAGGATAGTGCGATCGCGAAGGCTAATAACACTGGTATAGAATACCAGGGAAACTGGGATAGAGGTAAATAGGCAGCCGCCCGGAGTCCGTTACTGGCATAGCTGAGGGGTAACAAGTAGACGATAACTTTTAATGCCAAGGGTAATGTTCTCGGATCAAAGAAAGTTGCGCCCAAAAACGACATCGGTACAATCAAAAAATTGTTGTACAGCCCCACGGATTCCAAGGACTTGACATTCAATCCCACCAGTACCCCTAAACCAGAAAATACGGCGCAATTTAGCAGTAACACTAGCAAAAATAAGGGATTGATAAAGCTGAAAACTTTACCTGTAAACAGAACCGCTACCACAATCACCGAACCGGATGTCATCAACCCGCGCACGATTCCGGCTAGAATTTTACCCAAATACAGCGCTAACGGGTGTACGGGCATCAGTAGTGTTTCAGCAAAGGTTTTGGTGTAAAGCCGTTCACCGCATATCGAAAAGGTTGTCCCACTGAAGCTAATCGTCATCGAGGATAGGGCAATCATCCCCGGTAGGATAAATTCCAAATAGCTGTCACCCGCCGCCGTTTCCATTGCTGAATTAAGGGCGCTACCTAATCCCAACCCAAATGCGATAATGTAAATCACTGGGGAGATTAGTCCAGCCGCCGCGACTTGCAGGATTCTCACCCGCAGCTTTAACCACTCGCCCCAGAATACGGTGAGACTATCGGCGATGATGGTTTGCCATTGACTGCCTTTGAGAGTTTTGCTGAAGGGGAATACGAGATTAGACTTCACAATATCGATAGGATTAACATCTCTTCTTAATATTACTTCATAATTCTGGGCATCTGGCTGATGGTGTGGGGGAGGGGGAAGCCTCCTACTTACCCGCCTTTGATCACCCCTAACCCTCAAAATTCGGTAATATCAAAGACTACCGAGCACAATGACCTCTCAATTTATGACCTACTACATCGCGCCCAGCTTCCGGGATAAACTGGCGGTTCACATTACCAAAAACTATCTAGAATTAGAGGGTGTCCGGGTTCCTCTGATTCTGGGTATTCATGGACGCAAAGGAGAAGGCAAATCCTTCCAATGCGAGTTAGTCTTTGAACAAATGGGAATTGGTATCATCCATATCTCTGGTGGTGAACTGGAAAGTCCGGATGCAGGTGATCCGGCGCGTCTGATTCGCTTGCGTTATCGAGAAGCCGCCGAAATGATTAAGGTGCAGGGGAAAATGTGCGCTTTAATGATTAATGACTTGGATGCAGGGGTTGGACGTTTTGACAGCACGACTCAATACACGGTCAATACTCAACTCGTCAGCGCCACATTAATGAATATTGCCGATCATCCCACCGATGTGCAACTCCCTGGGAGTTATGACGCCAATCCCCTGCATCGCGTCCCGATTATTGTCACCGGGAACGACTTCTCCACCCTCTATGCGCCGTTAATTCGAGAAGGTCGTATGGAAAAATATTACTGGGAACCCAGTCGAGAGGAACGCATTGGTATTGTTGGCGGGATTTTCGCCGCAGATGGACTACCACGACGAGACATCGAACAACTGGTGGATCAGTTTCCCGATCAAGCCATTGACTTTTTTAGCGCTTTGCGATCGCGGATTTATGATCAACAGATTCTCCACTTTATCCATGATGTCGGACTCGATCAAGTTTCCTTTCGCGTCGTTCGCAGTACCGAAGCACCGCCGGAATTTGAAAAGCCGAATTTTGATATATCTCACTTAATCGAATTCAGTCAGGTGATGATTGGCGAACAAAGACAAGTTGAACAGACGGGATTAGTTCGAGAATATAATAAGGCACTGCGCGAAAGTCCTGCGATTGAGTTACCGCCAGCACGACAAATCACAGGTCAATATACCCCTCAGACACGGAGACAGGGAAACGGTTTAGCCAAAGAACCCCATACCCTTAATCAAGGATCAGTTAATCAAGTCACTACTGAGAATAGAATTAACCTTAAGACACATCAGCCGTTAGAACTGATCGCGTCCATAGATTTAGATATCCAGCAGCAGATCCGCGAACTCTTAGCCCAAGGCTATCGTCTCAGTTTAGAGTATGCCAATGAGCGGCGTTTTCGCACCAATGCCTGGAAAAGCGGCGGCACATTTCAAGGAAATGAAGCATCAGAGGTGATTTTGACGTTAGCCGAACGCCTTGCGGAGCATAATAACGAATACGTGCGATTAATTGGCATTGACCCCAAAGCCAAGCGGCGAATTCTAGAAACGATTATTCAGCGACCGCGTTAGGATTGGTCATTCGTCATTCGTCATTCGTCATTTGTGATAATTGAACGGTTAGGTCAGGGCGGGTTTAGTTATATCAGGGTGAAAACGAAACGTTAGTGGTAAAACCCGCCCCTACAACAGACGTTTCATCAGAGGAGTCTCGACAACCCCTGCTTCCCCTGCTTCCCCTGCTTCCCCCACTCCATCCTTCCTCAGACACGCTAAATTGTAATGTAGAAGTTCTCAGGCAACGGATAGATAGGTTTAACTCTCCCGAACAACGCGATGAACCACGAACAATGAACCATGAACGCTCGCACCAGGAAAAAGATACCCGATTTAATACCATCCACTAGGATATGAATTCTCCCAAACCTCCCCAACCGCCGAAAACGATTCTGGGTCAGTTGACTCAGGCAGTTCAGACGATTCAAGCTAGAGTTAACTTTGAAGCCCTAGCGCTGAAGCCGAATGCCAAAGTTCCAGAACTGTGGGTGCAAGATGCGGGTGCGGATAAGGCGGAAGTCTACCCCCTATTAGGCGATCGCTATTTGCTGGGACGCAGTTCTAAATCCTGCGATATTGTGGTGCGAAACCCAGTGGTGAGTCAGGTTCATTTGTCCTTGGAACGCTATGGGCGATCGGGCAGAACGTTTATTATTAAAGATGAAAATTCCACCAATGGTATTTATCGAGGTAAACGCCGCCTGCCATCCTTAGCTTTGCGTCATGGCGATATTCTCACCATCGGTCCACCAGAATTAGCCGCCTCAGTTAAGCTGCAATATGTTGATCCGCCGCCTTGGTATATTCTCGGTATTCGTTACAGCCTCTATGGGGTGGGTGGATTAACGGCATTAATTGCCTTAATTATTGGCATTGAATGGTTGAAAGTCCCGGTGCGCCCCCTACCCGTTGGGGTTCAAGGACCCGTTGTCGTCTATTCTCGTGACCAGGTTCCTTTGCGCCAACCGCGTACTGAGGTTCACCGAGAACTGAAACGGTTATCGGATTTTTCCCCCTATCTCCCCAAAGCCTTAGTTGCTTCGGAAGATAGTCGCTATTATTGGCATTTTGGTGTCGATCCCTATGGAATTTTGCGGGCATTAGTCCGGAATATTCGGGGGGGTGGAATTAAAGAAGGGGCAAGTACGATTAGTCAACAGGTGGCTCGCAGTTTGTTTACCGAATATGTCGGGCGAGATAATAGTGCTGCCCGTAAACTTCGGGAAGCGATTGTGGCACTGAAACTGGAGACATTTTACAGTAAAGATGAGATTTTAAGGACATATTTAAACCGCATCTATCTAGGGGTAGAAGCTTATGGGTTTGAAGATGCTGCCCAATTTTATTTTGATAAATCGGCACAAGATTTAACCCTGTCCGAAGCCGCCACGCTGGTGGCAATTTTGCCAGCACCGAATAGTTACAATCCAGTGCAGGATTATGATACCGCGTTGGGGTTGCGAAATCGGGTGATTAACCGGATGCGGGCAATGGGGATGATTAGTGATGAGGAAGCCAAACGAGCCAGGCGATCGCGCATTGAGGTGAGTCCGAAAGCTCGGGAATTTCTGAATAGCACCAAAGCTCCCTATTTCTATAATTACGTGTTTGAGGAACTGCGGGATCTGCTGGGTGCGGAGTTGGCGCAAGAAGGAAACTTTATTGTCGAAACCAGTCTCGATTTGCAGACTCAGGCGAAGGCGCAATCAGAACTACGTAATTTTGTCAATACCACGGGAAGCCAATTACGCTTTTCTCAAGGGGCGATAGTCACCCTAAATACCACCGATAGCTCGATTCGGGCGATGGTGGGAGGTGTTGATTACCAAGCAAGTCAGTTTAATCGGGCAACTCAAGCCCAGCGACAACCGGGTTCAACGTTTAAACTGTTTGATTACGCCGCCGCCTTAGCCCAAGGAATTCCACCGGGAAAAACCTACTCCTGCGCCCCAGCCTTTGGTTTGCGCGGGTGCGAACGTTCCGGGGGCACAGTTAATATGTACACGGGGTTGGCGCTATCGGAAAATGTGATTGCGGTGCGGGTAGCGACGGATGCGGGATTAAATAATGTGGTAGAAACGGCGCGACGATTAGGGATTCGCTCAAAGCTTGATCCGGTTCCCCGATTGGCAATTGGACAAAGTGAAGTGAATGTGTTAGAGATTACCGGGTCTTATAGCGCGATCGCCAATAATGGAGTGTGGAATCGTCCCCATGGAATTCAACGGATTCTCGATAGTGGAGATTGTGTTGATGAGAATGATCCGAAAACCTGTCGGGTGATCTACGAGTTTGAGGAAAATGGGGAAGGGGGGGTTCAAGCGGTAGCCCCGGCGGTTGCCCAGACAATGACCACAATGTTGCGGGGGGTTGTGACCAATGGCACAGGCGGTTCCGCCGCGATCGGATTTGGAGAAGCGGGGAAAACCGGAACTACGGATCGGTATGTTGATTTGTGGTTTATTGGCTTTATACCCAGTCGGGAGTTAGTCACCGGGATTTGGTTAGGCAATGATGACAACTCACCCACGCGGGGAAGCAGCGCCCAAGCCGCACAATTGTGGGGTCGTTATATGCGGGATATAAACTACCCAGACCTGCCTAACGGCTGAGGTCTGGGTTTTCAGTAGCCCTGAAGTCATCGAACAAGCTAAGCTGAACATATCTGGGAGTTCGGTTTAGCTTGCACGATAACCCCGTGCCTCCAGGCTGGTTTATAGACAGCCCCACAAGTGCAATATTATTGGCTCCGTTGAAGTGGGGTGGAATGGAACTGACTTAAGGCTGGTGGGCAATGCCCACCCTACGGTATTAGGACTTAATAATATAGTCCGCGTAGGCGGACTGTGTTTGTGTAGCCGCGATTTTAATCGCCGTGGTAAAAAGGGGTTTTTAATGGCGGATTTGGTATCACCGCCCATCCTAAGCGAGTGGGCTGCTGGTAAATCCGTTTCAGCGTGTTGATATCCCGCACCGAGATTTCCGGGGGATGGCGAACTTGGGAATAGTACATCGTATCGGTTTCCACCGGAGAATGACCCCAAATCCCCAAAGCATGTCCGAATTCATGACGAGCCGTGGCTAGGGTATAGTCTACAGTTTGGTGGGGACTAAGGTAGATGGTAAACTTGTGCGCTAAAATATCCTGTGATTCCTGAACTCCCGGACGCAGATAAAATTCGTAGCGAGTTTCTGCGGTACGGGCGCGAATGTTCTCAAATCGTTGGGTTTCGCGGTTAAACGAGGCTTGCAAAGGAGGGCGCGATCGCACTATTGTAATATCTGCTGATTCTGCCTCAGAAATCACTTGTAACGGCAAGTAGACTGTCCATTCCTCTACGGCTTGTAACACAGCATTATACCAATCGTGGAATCGTTTCGCACTAGCCGAGGATTCTGCTGATTCTCTGGGTTGTTCAATATAAACCTGAACCGGAAACTCGGACCAAACCAGATATTCCACCGGGGTTAATTTTATTTCAGCAAAATAATCACCTACACCCGTCTGATCATCCCACTGCGCCAATGTTTGGGGGAGGGGGTGAGGTTGAGGAGTTGGGAGAGAGAACGGAATCCCAGGGACATGCCAAGATATCGATAGTAATAGAATTAACCCACTGGTCAAGATCGCGATCGCGATCCACAAGAGACGTTTCCTGGTGCTATGGAGGAAACGCCTCAGCTTGGGAGTGGTAATTTGTATCATCCCAAATTCGTTGCTTGTTCGATTCAGTGGGGGAAGATATCACTGATTCAACCACCCAGCACTGAGAACAATGGTCAAACCAATAAAGATAATGGCAAGCACCCAAGTCACCCGATTGAGGGCGGTTTCGGCACTTTTGGCGCTGGTAAACAGTTGGGCTTGACCACCAATCCCACCAATACCATCCCCTTTGGGACTATGAAGCAACACTAAAACAATCAAACCGAGAGCAGATGCTGCCCAAATAATTTGCAGAACTTGACTGGTCATACTTGATTATGGCTTATTTGTCAATGGCAATGTGGTCTTCTGTTTTCGTCCAAGACCAAAGACTACAAGGCAACTCGTACTGGCGTCCGATTCTT
>CAKZMA010001558.1 GCA_937127375.1 uncultured Coleofasciculus sp.
TTGGAGAACTTGATTCACACCACTATTCTCAACTAAGCGTTGCAACTGTTCTGCACTCGTCACCGATTGTCCATTAATGGCTGTGACAACATCCCCACGACGCATACCTCCTGCTGCTGCTGGAGAATCAGGTACAACTTGCACGACTAAAACCCCATTTACTTCCGGTACCATAAACGAGGAATTGGGATCGCGATTATTTTCTTGCGCCAGTTGCGGGGTTAGGGTAGTCATGCGAATGCCGATGAACGGGTGGACAACTTTTTCACCCCGCATCAATTTGGCGGTAATTTCTTTAGCTTTATTGATGGGAATGGCAAACCCAATCCCCATCGCATCAGGACGAATGGCGGTATTGATACCAATGACTTGTCCCTGTTGGTTTAAGAGTGGACCCCCAGAGTTACCGGGGTTAATGGCGGCGTCGGTTTGAATGAAATCAAGTCGTTTTTCGGGAATTCCGGCTTCTGCACTGGATCGCTGAAGGGTACTGATAATCCCTAAGGTTACAGTATTATCTAACCCCAAGGGATTACCCACCGCGATCGCCCAATCCCCAACTTGTACGTTAGTCGAGTCTCCCAATGTGACAACTGGCAAATTGTTGCCATCAATTTTGACCACCGCTAAATCTGTGATTTCATCGACACCCTGGACATTTCCTTCAAACTGGCGTCCGTCTTTGAGAATCACCGTTACCTTATCTGCCCGATCCACCACATGGGCATTGGTGACAACTACACCAGTGGAATCAATAATAAAGCCAGATCCTTGACCCCGCAGACGGCGTTCTTGGGGCATTTGGGGAAATGCATCCTCCCCGAAAAACCGCCGGAAGAAGGGATCATCGAAAAATGGATCGAGGCGGCGTGTTACTGTACGTTCCGTGTCAATTCGTACCACAGCCGGTCCGACTTGATTCACCGCCGCTGTAACAAAACTGCCGCCGATATTTGTAATGGGTGGGCGTTGGGCGAGAACTATTGGGGATTCGGGTTCATTTGTCAAGATCGGTTCAGCGTGAGAGGGTGAGACATTATAAAACCCAACCGTAAACAGAACACCTGTCGCGATCGCGATCAGATAAATACTGATTTGGCGTAACCGAGGGAACAACGTTGTCAATCGCATAGCCTTATTCTTGAGTTCAGTTCTATGTATCTATGATCATCTATCCAAATTATTGTCACAATCGCTTAACATTGGCTGGTTGATCCAGGACGTTCTTTGAGCCAAGAGTGTTTCAGCGATGGGCGATTCCCCTCCATTGGAAAACCTGGCTCCCAAACATCTCGACTCTAGATTAGGATGAACAGTAAGAACCAATCCATCAACGTTGCCAATCCCGAACTGGAGCTAAGCCATTGATTAATGAAACCTATACTCGGTCAGACTCAGACCAACATTCGCTGAATCAATCCTTCCACCCCAGCCATGGTGATCATGATCATGATCATGGTGGATCAACCCACGCCCATGTTCACGATGAGGAGTCTCTGCGGCGAATTGTCAATCGGCTTTCTCGAATTGAGGGACATATCCGAGGGATTAAGACGATGGTACAGGAAAGTCGCCCCTGTCCAGATGTGTTGGTGCAAGTTGCCGCCGTGCGAGGTGCATTAAATCGAGTTGCCCGAGTTATTCTAGATGAGCATTTAAGTGAATGTATTGGTCGGGCGGCTGAGGAAGGTAACATGGAGGCGGAAATTGAACAATTGAAAACCGCGTTAGATCGATTTTTGCCGTAGTTCTTTGGGTGGGAGTTTTGAGTTTGTGTAGGGGCGGGTTTCACGATTATCCTTTCTGACTTCACCCCGATGGAATTAAACCCGCCCGTGTGTAGGGGCGGGTTTCACGACTATCGTGTCTGACCTCACCCAGATGGAATTAAACCCGCCCGTGTGCAGGGGGACAGGGAGAAAATCTGGACGGGTGGATACATTGAGATCTCCATTATGATCCCGATTTTGAGCATAATAAGGATAGAACTATCTGGCTATAAATTCCTGCTGAGTGTGGTTCTCAGCACAAGATTTCAATCAAGAGTGCGATCGCCTTATGGCTAATTTTTACTGCAAACGTCCCTATACCGCCCTCGCTGCCTTATTGGTGGGGGTAACTGGCTGTTCCTTGAATTCACCTCCTGATACGGCTGAGGGTCAGCATTCTCCATCTCAAGCTGACTCCCCGGCTGAATCAATTCTAGCGGTGGAAAATTCCCCATCCTGTCCGCCCCAAGTTGATCCCTTTACCAAAGCGATTGACAAAGCGATGGGGGCGGCGAATCTTGCCCAATCTGCCCAATCCCCCCAAGATTGGGATTTGGTTGTATTAGGGTGGATTCAAGCGATTGAAGCGATGCAATCGGTGCCACCGGATAGTCCGAAACGAGCGTTTGCTCAGAAAAAGGTGGCAGAATATCTGAACAACTTAGATGTTGCCCAACAAAAAGCGACGACAAAAACCTCTCCTCTACCCTTTGCCAGCTTTAATAACCCCATCTTTGAAGAACAACTCCTGCTGTATCTGTCTTACGTCGCCGCCGTTGGTCCGCCAGATGTCCTGATTGTGGGCAGTTCACGGGCATTAGTTGGTATTGATCCCCAACAACTGCAACAAGTTCTGGCGCGTTACGGCAAAGGGGGGTTAAAAATTTTCAACTTTGGCGTGAATGGGGCGACGGCTCAAGTGGTCGATTTTCAACTGCGGCAACTTTTAACGCCAGAACAACTCCCGCGCCTGGTGATTTGGGCAGATGGCGTGCGGGCGTTTAATAGTGGGCGAACGGATAAAACTTATAATAGTTTGGCAACATCGGCGGGATACCAACAGGTAATGGCAGGGAATCGCCCCAAACTACCGGAATCGACGACCAAAACCCCAAATACTTGTGAAGAGATTCCGGCATCCATTACCCAGAGTCCCGACTCAGAGAAATCGACACAACCGGGAAATACTATACCCGCTAATGACACGGCTGAACGCTGGCGGTTAACCCGAGTGTCCTTTGAAACCAGTAGTAATCCTGTCTCTACCCCAGAGACTCGGTTACTTTTAACTCAGTTAGGCGGAAGCCAACCGCAACGACTAGCACTGGCACGTAATACTACAGGGTACAGTGCGATCGCGATGGATGCCAATGGCTTTTTGCCGATGGATAGTAAATTTGACCCGAAAACGTACTATCAGAAAAATCCGCGTGTGGCGGGGCGTTATGATGCGGATTATCAACCCTTTAGCTTTGCCGGTTCGCAGGCGGTGGCGTTGAATTCGATTCAGGCGTTTTTAGCACAGCAACAGATTCCTTTAGTGATTGTGAATTTGCCTGTAAGTGATGATTATTTAGATTCGGTGCGTTTAACTCGTGAACGGCAATTCCGCAAGCGAATGCAGCAGAAGGCGGCTCGCAATGAGTTTGTTTTTGTGGATTTAGGAGAGCAATGGAAAAATCAGAATCAGTATTTTGCTGATCCGAGTCATCTTAATCGGTATGGCGCGGCGGCTGTGGCAAGTCTCTTAGCAGATAAGTCTGAGATTCCTTGGTCTCAACGTTGAGAGGAGATGAGGGTAGGAAAAGGTTAGCGAAAGCACATATAGCAACCGCCATAGCGTTTAGGACACATCATTTATGTAGAGACCAAACATGGACGGTCTCTACAATGGTGCTTATTCTGCCGATGTATCTTGTTCTAACCAATTCGACAAATCTTCCAGGCTATTAAAGCTTAAAATTGTCTGGACTAAACGTTCTAAATTTTTCCCAGACAAACCTTCTATTTTCCTGCTAATGTTTTTAGGAATTTCGCCAAAACGCTGCTGGAGTAAAGCTGTTACTACTCCGAGCTTTCCCTGTAGAATTCCTTCATCTTTAGCTTGAATGATTCGCCCTGTTTCATCTTGTAACATTATTGCTCGCCGCTCCAATTCCTCCAATTCTTCTACGGTGAGATTTGCTTGATTCGCGATATTTAGCGCTTTCTCTATTGCAGATACTTCCGCTAATGGTGCTGGAATGCTTTCCCAGGTTGCTGCTTCTTTAATAAAGTAAATCCACTTATCCGTCAAACTATTTAACTCAGACAAGGTTTTATTGAATTTTGGTAATTCTATGAAAATGAGTTGTAATTCTACAGCTTTATACTTAAATGACTCTTCCTCTTCTTTGAAAATAAACTTTGTCACAACTTTAGGGGTTTCTTGAAACATGATAAAATCAGCAATATTTATAGCAATTACTGGATTTAACAGCCAGTAACCTTCGCCAATGCCTAACTGATTTGCGTAAGTCTTAGCGAGGTTGTAAGCGACCCGTTTATCAAAAGCTTTTGTGCTGGATACTTGCATTTCAATAATAACAGTCGAGCCGTCATACAAAATGGCTCTCACGTCCAAATAGCTCTCCTTTAACTCTCGAACTTTACCAGGATTGTATGGGTTGAGAATGGTTAAAGAACGAATAACGTTTTTGTTACTATAAATAATGGCATTGAGAAAGCTAATCAGTATTTCTTGGCTTTGGTCAGAACCAAATATTTTTTTAAACGCATAATCGACTTTAGGACTTATAAATTTCATGGTTTTTTCTCATCGATAAGGAGTAGGATAAAATTAAATTTCACGAGATAGGGGTATGGGAAATAGGAACGGGAGCATGTCGCCTTTTGTATTTGTGTAGGGGCGACCCGCTGGCACAAATCAACAACTTTATCCCCTCAATTTGCTCGGGTCGCCCTTTATTTAACCCCCTGTGTTAGTAGAGACGTTGCATGCAACGTCTCTACATTTCCTCTTGAGGAGGCATTTTTCCTAATTAAATGATTTGAATCATATCTGTATATTCGGTCAACAATTCATCATAAGTTAGGCTATCGTCTTGACTCTGAGGACTCCAAAGCAGTTCCACGGTCATCAAATACTCAGGACGCACTGACGCGACTTTTTTTAATGCCTGATTCAGGGTTTCTGCTGAACGAATGTCGCCAAACAACGGGTGATCATCTGCCGTTCCAACTAAGAGTGTCACGACAATATAAGCCGCTGGGTCTTCCTGAGCATCGGGCATTACCGGAACTTGAGACCGCACTCTTCCGCCAACATTGCTGAGGGTTTCGGCACTAAATTTGCTGCGTTCTTCTACCGAAAGTTTTGTAAATAGTGTTTTTGCTTCCTCGATATCAACGCTTTGTGAACTGCTTAACACATGACTCCAGGTATCTGAATGACGTAGCAAAACTAACGCCGATTCTTGTAGCAGTTCGAGTAAGCCTTCGGGAGTCGTTGTATCGACAGTTAAGGCGAGTTCCGATAACTCTGATTGCAAGTTTGGGGTGTGAGCAAATAAGGCTACCTGTAATTTACTCACCGTGACAATATCATTTTCTAGTTCATTGGTGGCGACTTTTCGGCGTTTGAGGAGAGACAAAATTAACCTGATTAGTAGATAAACAACCAGGAAAATACCGACACCAAAAAATAGTAAAGCGATCAAGACAGGTAACGGGTTCGCTGATTTCGTGGAACTCACCGCTTGAGTTGGATTCGTGGCTGGCGCGGTAGCTGGCGGTGGAGTTGTACTATTAGTTGATTCCGGATTGGTCAGGCTTTGATTGGGTGGTTCAGGCGGGGCTGAATCCGTTGTCACTGAATCCGGAAGGGTTTGATTTTGGGGAGGCGGTGCTGAATAGGTTGTCCCGGGATAGGATGTTGGCGGATAATTCTGGAAATCGTTATCGTCATTTTCGATTTCAATTTCCAGTTCCACTGAACTATGTCCATGTCCATAAGACGGGTGAGAGGTACGACTGGGTTTGGTTGAGGAGGGATTCGGTTGATTCGGCTTGGTTTGAGTCGGAGGTGGAGATGTGGGTTTGTTTAATGTCCCGCCACTAGCTCGTCCCCCGGTTGTTCCCCTATTGGTAGGATTAGATTGAGATGGAGATGTTCTCGACGATGATGGAGGGGAGGATGAACGGCTAGGAGACGATGAACGGCTAGGGGAGGATGAACGGCTAGGGGAAGATGAACGGCTGCTACTGCTGGAACCCGAACGTGAGGATGAACCACGACTAAAGGAACCGCCACTACTGCGTCCCCCACTGCTTCTAGCGTAGGCGTCATGACCCATATCAATCGATGCGCTGATGCGATCGCGCGATACCTCTAGGTCTACACTATTAATTAGGCTTAAACAAAGAGCGGTGGCAAATAACGTCTTAAAGTTCATCCCTTGTAGCCGATTCATGAAGTTCTCCCGATGCTACTCCCTTAGCTACAATTGTAGCTTTTTGGTGAAAATCATTCATCGTTCCCTCACCATCATGGTAGAGAAGGGCGGGTTTAGTTACGTTATCGGTTGATTCCAAAATGTTATCGGTAAAACCCGCCCCTACAACGTTGCTACCAGACGCAGGTTAACCGGAAACTTTACCAAAACTTGATAATTCAGGGGTAGGCATTAGCACCTAAATCGGACATAAATTAAATAAGGGATAAAATAACCTAACTTAGCAAACTCCTATTCTTTCCCAGTGTATTCATGAATCCTCCCCCCCCAGAAACCATTCCCTTTGTTGATCTAACGCTGCAACACCAGCCGATTCAAGCGGACATTGAACAAGCGATTCAGACGGTTATCCAGCGCGGTGATTTTGTCTTAGGTCAAGCCTTAGCCGAGTTAGAAGCGGCATTTGCGGCGGCGTCTGGTGCAGAGTATGGTGTCGGTGTCGCTTCCGGGACCGATGCGATCGCGCTAGGATTACAAGCAAATGGTATTGGTGCAGGTGATGAAGTGATTGTTCCTGCCAATACCTTTATCGCCACTCTCATTGGTGTGCTTGAGGCAAAAGCGACACCCGTCTTAACCGATTGTGACCCCAACACCGCCCTAATTGACCTGAATGCAGCGCAAAAAGCCATCACCCCCAAAACCAAGGCGATTATACCCGTTCACCTCTATGGTCAGATGGTATCACCGCCGCAATCACTCAACTTTGCCCATAGCCACAACCTGTTACTCTTTGAAGACGCCGCCCAAGCCCATTTAGCCCAACGGGACGGGTATCGGGCGGGTTCGGTGGGTGAAGCCGCTGGTTTTAGCTTTTATCCGAGTAAGAATTTAGGCGCGTTTGGCGATGGCGGAATCGCCCTAACCAGTGATCCCGATATCTATCAAACCTTGCGATCGCTACGGAACTATGGCGCACCCCGTAAATATTATCACTCAGAACTGGGCAAAAACAGTCGCTTAGATTCCATCCAAGCAGCGGTTCTCAACACCAAGTTACCCCACTTACCCCAGTGGAATCAGTCTCGCAACGCCGCCGCCCAGTATTATGACCAATTATTAGCACCGCTAGCGGAAAAAGGAATTATCCCCATCCAAAACCACAGCGGTACCGGTCATGTGTATCATCTGTACGTGATTCGGATTACCGCCGCCTGTTCCCTGAGTCGGGAAATGGTGCAAGAGAAACTCAATACCGCCGGGATTCAAACAGGTATCCATTATCCCCTCCCTTGTCATCTACAACCCGCTTATCACTATTTGGGCTATCAAGCGGGTGATTTTCCTCATGCCGAAACCTTATGCCAGGAAATTTTATCATTGCCTATGTATCCTGGAATAAGTAACGCTCAAATTGAGCGAGTGGTTGATTGCCTCAATAGCCTGTTTTAACCGCATCCGGCGGCTGTAATTTCGGGGTACAATTATGCAACTTGGACAAAAGATTCCTACTGCCATTGACCGTCACCTGTGGGATGGTGCGATCGCGGCTTTACTGATTATCCTCTATGCGCCTCTACTCATCCACTGGTATGATGGTTGGCTAAATAAAAGTATTAGCATTGAACACGAATACTTTAGCCACGGTTTAATTGGACTGCCCTTTGCCGCCTATATCGCCTGGACTCATCGCCAGCAGTGGCAAGCAATCCCGGATAAATCGAATTATATTGGGTTAGGATTACTGGCAGTTGGTGGTGTCTTTTATCTGTCGGGTCAATCGGAACTGGTTAATATTTCCTTTCCCACGGTTTTAGCCGGACTTTGTTTGTGGTTTAAAGGGATTCCGGGCTTACGCTTACAAAGCTTTCCTCTACTTTTGGTAATTTTAGCAACACCAACGGCATTTCCTTACTTAATCGAACCCTACGCCTTACCCCTACAGCGCTTTATTGCTGGAGTTGCCGGATTTCTTTTGATTCAATTTGGCATTGATGTTAATGTTGTCGGCATTAACTTATTTGTCGGCGGACGAATTGTCGAAGTCGCCCCCCACTGTGCCGGGTTAAAGATGCTGTTTACCAGTTTATATGTGAGTTTAATGTTGTTGTACTGGAGTGGGGCGTGGATATCCCGACAGAAGACAACACTCTTGCTGATTGGTGCGGTGTTGGTTAGTGTGATTGGTAATATCATTCGCAATACCCTACTCACATTTTTCCATGGTACTGGGATGGATGGGGCGTTCCATTGGCTACATGAAAGTTGGGGCGGGGATCTGTATTCGGCGGGAATGTTAGGAATGTTAGTGATTTTACTAAAACTCATTGAACGTTCTGTTGATACCGAACCCCAAACCCCTGATTCTGTATCTGAGGGAGATGGGAAAGGTTAAAAAACGTTTGTATTTAGTCAGGGCGGGTTTTGTACAAACGTTACCATCAATAGCCAAGCCGAAAATCCCTAAACCCGCCCCTACTCACTCTTGCGCCCATGAAGGCAAATCTGATGAAATCCTCAAGACTGAGCCAGGTGATTAAACGCCTGCGATTCAACCGCGCGATCGTGTTACTGTTGTTGTTGGTAATTGTCGCGATCGGGGCATTACCCAGTTATTTGACAGGCAACTGGTCGTGGATTGAGCCACCAAGATTTGCCAATTTCAGTAGCATCAAAGTGGTGCAAATTGAGGGGCTAGAAATTCCGGACTGGGAAACCCTAGAGCAACGAACTGTAACGTTAGGGGGGCATAAATGGTCTTATCAGGAAATTAAGGGCGACTTAGATAAACCTGTATTACTCCTATTACGTCCTCCTAATGGTCCGATTGATCAACCTCAGGTTGAATGGATGGATATTAATGGTGTCTTTCAATGGAAAAAGGATTCCCATCAACGCTTAAACTTTACCGTTGAAACGCAATCCCAGCAGGCGCAAGTTAATGCCCGTCTCTTTCGCGCTTGGACTCAACAGCAAACCTTTGCTGTTGTTCAATGGTATGCTTGGGCGACAGGGGGTCATCCCGCCACCCGTCAATGGTTTTGGGTTGACCAAATTGCCCAGTTAAAGCGTCAGCGAGTACCATGGGTAGCGGTTTCTATCCAGATTCCGATGGAACCTTTAGGAGATTTGACAGAGGTCAAACCTATCGCTGAATCTCTCAGTAAAACTGTGCAAAAAACATTGATGACAGAACCGTTGGCGGGAGAGGATTAAGGGGAGCAGGGGGAGCAGGGGGCGCAGGGGGCGCAGGGGGAGTGGAGAGAGCTAGTCGGGCATAGCGCCTGTGTAGGGGCGGGTTTTACCATTATTGTTTTTTCCCTAACCTAGATGTGACTAAACCCGCCCCGACCAAGGGTTAACATGAACAAGGGCAGATTTTTTTGAGCCATTATTCGGTGAGGAGGGCGGGTTTTGTTGTTCCGTTATCGGTGAGATAGGGCGGGTTTTGTTGTTCCG
>CAKZMA010001559.1 GCA_937127375.1 uncultured Coleofasciculus sp.
GCATCATACTGCCATCATCTGGGGGAGGCATCATACTGCCATCATCTGGGGGAGGCATCATACTGCCATCATCTGGGGGAGGATTTAATACACCATTACTTAAACCAGGACGGGTGTTAAAACTAGCTACTGAACCGACTTCACCAGTGACCCGATTGTCTGGTGGAGTCAAAGGAGCCGGAACTTGAGCAAAGACGTCACCGGAGATATTGCTAGTTTCAGGCGAACCATTTTGCCAAGCTCCGACAAACCCACCATCGGCTCGACCTGTGATCGTCGGGTTGAACTGAAAATCCGTTGCACTGGTGATGGTAAACGCTTCACCTGCGGTACCCTCTGCCCTGTAGCGCCGTCCGAAAACATCACTATCGTTACCAGAACTCTGCCACGCTGCCACAAAGCCACCGTCTGCTAGAGCCGTAACATCCGTGGAATTGATTACATCACCAATTAGTGTATCTGCGATCGCAAACTCTGAGCCTGATTTTCCATCTGCCTGATAACGTCGTCCGTAAAGACTACGATTACCGCCCTGATCCCTCAGCCAAGTTACCACAAAACCACCATCCGCTAAACCCGTGATCGTAGGATGGCGCTGAGAATCCATTGGCTCGCTGATCACAAACGCTTCACCTGCGGTGCCATCTGCCCCATAGCGCCGTGCCTTAACACTAATTAGGTCGCCAGTCTCACGATTTTCCCAGGTTACGACAAAACCGCCATCGGCTAATGCCGTAACATCAGGAAATTCCTGCCTCGTCGCCGTATTGCTGATGATAAACTCTGGACTGGCGATGCCATCTGCCCCATAGCGCCGTCCGTAAATATTTGGACTGTTAGTTTGCGGGTCATCCCAAGCCACGACAAAACCGCCATCGGCTAATGCTGTGACGGTGGGATTTGATTGAGTCCCCGTTGCATTGCTGACAACAAGCTCTGAATCCGTACCGTCTACTCGGAAGAGTCGCCCGTGAATGTCCTTTTGCAAAGCATTTTCGTTGTCCTGCCATATCACCACAAAGCTACCGTCTACTAAGGCTGTGACGCTAGGAAATAACTCTTGATTGGCTGCATTGCTGATGACAAATTCCGCTCCGACAGGATTACCACTAGCATCGTAGCGTCGCCCATAAATGTCAAAATTACTACTTTGCGAATTCTGGTTGCTATCCCACACGACAACAAAACTGCCATCAGCTAGAGCCGTGATACTGGCAAATTCTTGGACTTCCACCGCGTCAGTGATGGTTAATTCTCCTTGAGGTTGTAATGTGGAATCACCTGTTTGGTTGAGCGTAACTGTACCGCTAACTCCTGAACCGTTACCATCGCGATCGCTAGCGTGTAAATTATTGTAACCATTGGCTACGGGCGAGATCCGCAAATCCCAAGCTGTCAGGGTTATCTCCCCTCCATTTCCACCACTGGGATGACCATCTGCTGAAATCTCAGCAAGACGCTGCACCTCTAACTGGTTACCTGCATTCAGGTTAATACGGCTGGCATTGCTACCATCGCTGCTATTAGCGTTAATGACACCGCCATCCTGGATAGTGAGGTTATTCTCAGCATTGATGGTTACCAGCCCTTGAGTCCCAACTGCACTCTGAGCGTTAATCGTACCGCTATGGGTGATGTTATCAGCAAATAATCCAGCGACTCCCCGTTGGGCAGCAATGATTCCTAAGCTCTGGATATCGTTTGTGCCGTCTGTGGTTACAGTGAAGATCATATTGCCCAGAGGTGATTCAGCTATGACAACCTCTGTACCCGCTCCTAAAACCGTCTGACCGCCCGGTGTCGTAATATCACCTGCCTGCTGGATAGTCTTAGCCATTAGCCACACCTGACCTCCATCCCCAGCCGTTGCGGTGGTAATTTGCGCTCCATTTTCCACCGTAATCGGAGTACCAGCACCAATTTGCCCGAAGCGATAGTTTCCGTCCAGGAAATCCTGGTTAGATAGGTCTAGAGTAGAGGCAATTAGCCCCTGCACGTCTACCACAGCATCAGCACCAAAAACGATACCGTTAGGATTAATCAGAAATACTCGCCCATTAGACTGTAATGTCCCTAAAATCTGGGAAGGATTAGTACCAATAACACGGTTGAGAATAGCACTGCTAGAATCTGGCTGGAGGAAACGGGTAATCTCACCCAGATTGATAGAAAATTCTTGCCAGTTGATAATTGTCCCAGCCGAGTTCGTAATCTCCAGAATCTCAGGACTGGGATTGGCGAAAGTAGCAGTGCCATTGATAACTGTAGGGTTGGTGGGATTGGCATGAGCTGGAGTGCAGAGGTTAGCAAGGACTAGAGCAATAAGTACACTTTTAAATTTGGCGTAGCCTGTCATAATTCTTACTCCTAAAACGAATACACTAGGCTGAAATGTACGCGGAGATCACCGGAATCGCTAATCACAGCTCCATCCAATACATAACCTAAATCCACAGCACTACTGAAACGGTTTTGGTCATCCCAACGCCAGCCTAACCCAACAGTCCAAATACTGTCTTGATCCGGTTCTCCCGGCAAGGCATTTTCACGCCAGTATTGCCCAATGTCGGTAAAAGCCAGGAAGCGATGTCCCTTTCCCAAAACTGGGGTGTAAACTTCTAGACTTGCTCGCAGGGCGTTATCCCCGGCTATCTCGCGTTCCTCCAATCCTCGAATAGAACGTAACCCGCCTAACCCAAACTGTTCCCCAGAAATGAGGGGTTCTCCTGCATATTGACCTTCCCCTTGAAGATTTAACAGCCAACCGTTGGCAAAGGTGTACTGATAGGTGCCGTTCACTTCAACTAAGTCCCAATCTGCATCTGCGTCAAAACGACTTTCGCGATAGGTTTCATCGTCATTCCTACCCACCAACCCAGGAATGTTCCGCACATAGCGAACGCCTGCGGAAAAACCGTTTTGACCTCGACGAGCGGTATATTGGTAGCCTAAGCTTATCGGCAAAGCAGCAACATCCACGCCTAAATCTATGCCAACAAAGTCCACCGCCACCGTATTCTCAAACAAGCGATAGTCCAAGCCAATATCTAACACCTGGCGGTCTAATGCCGTGCGGCTGATATTGTGTAACAAGTGAATACCTGTAGCAAATCCTTCTCCCGATACATCAAAGATATCAGCAATGCGACCACTATCCACATCGGAGTAACTAGCGCTGAAATTAATTACATCACCCCAACGGGGAATAGGGGCTTGATAGAACAGTCCTAACTGCTTTACCCTGTCTAGCTTTTCTGGAGATACGCTCACACTGAAGGCAGCAAGATGACCTCTGTTCCAAACGTTGCTATTTTGGGTAATTAGACTCAAGCGAGTCTGTCCTGTCTCCTCAGTACCAGTATTATCCAGTCGTAGTGACCAACGTTGGGGGTTTTGGTCTTCAACGTTGATTTCGATGTTGGTTTGTCCTGATGCTACAGGTTGAAAATCCAGGATGAGTTCGCGGGAGGGGTTGTCGTTTGCCAGAAATAACTGGCGAGAGAGGACATTCAGGTTAGGAGTCTGGTTTTCTTGCAGTTCTGGTAAAGCAGCGCGGATACTCTCATCGCTGAAGTGGCTATTGCCACTAATCGTAATATCAGAAACCTTAACTTCGGTGATGTCAATCAGAAACACGCCATCAAGTGTTAAGCGTTGAGGCGGGCTAATGCTCACCAGGGAATAACCAGCCTGACGATAAGCTTCAATTAGGGATTCTCGTGCTGCGATTAAATCGGCAAGGGTTTGATTATCACCTAAGTAGTCTTGAAGTTGAGCTTGCAATACAGCATCTGAGAGCAAGGTGTTACCTTGGAGGCGGAATTCTGTGATCGGAAAGCGCAGCACTTCTGGGGAATCCGCTGCTGGGGGTTCGATATTAGAGGAATCTTGGTCTAGCGTACTGGTATCGGCAAGGATTAAAATAGGCGGATTTTCAGGATTAGATGGGTAATGTTGCCACTGATCGTACTCCTGTCGTAAATGAGATACTAAAGTTTCATCGCCGAGGCAAGTCTTAATGGAAACAGACTCACCGGAACAGATAGCATGAGCCTGACTAGCCGCCGTTGCCATGCTTATCACTACCGTTGTATTTAGCATCCAGGAGCAGACTTTCGTTCCGCTAAGCCATTTCAGCAATGACTACACCGTCCTTTGTCGTTGAGGTTTTCTGTGGCAGTAGCACCCAACAGATAGAGTTAGACCTAAAAACTATACACAGTAAAGCATTGAAGTTTGGCTGTGCTAGGTCGTGTTGGTTGAAGATCCAAAGATTGACAGTCAGAATTATAGACCCTAAGTGGCTCTCCTGTGTTCATACTGAGCAGCCAACCTGATTACAGAATCTCATCAAGCTTTTGTGTGATCACTAAAATTAATTTTGTATCAAAAAATACATTTTGCCCTAAGTTCGGGGGAATCACCAGAGTTTTTTGAAGATCACGTAAAGTTTTTGGCTATACAAAATCCAATCTTCATGAAAACTTCACAAAAAATCATTGATTAAAAAATAAATTAACTTTAGGATGAAACCTAATGATTATTTTTGAGTAAGGAGAATTTCTTTGATGAATTTCACATCCAAAGGTGTACTCAGCTTAGCTTCAGCCGCAGTAGTCTTTGGTTTTGTATCACCGAGTAGCGCTCAAATAGCAGTTGATACTGAACTGTCACTTCTCATTGATGGATCGGGCAGTATTTCTAGTTCCGAGTTTACGGATCAATTGAATGCTTATATTAATGTATTTAATGATCCAGATTTTTTTAGTGACTTTTCTGAGTCTAGTCTAGACCAAGGGGGAACAGGTCAATTTGCTGTAAACTTGATCCAATTTGCCTCGGGAGCAACTGAAGAAATTCCCTTCACGCTCATTGACAGTGTTGCCGCTTCGCAAGGATTTGCTAGCCAAATTCCGTTAATCCTCAAAAGTGGGGGTGGTACTAATCTAACAGCGGGGATTACTCTAGCATCAGACACCCTTTCAAGCAATCAATTCGATGGGACTGCCTCTGTAGCCATTGATATTTCTACGGATGGGTTTCCCAACAATCCATCAAGCGCAGCAGCTGCCGCCAATGATGCCCTTACTAATGGTGTTGACGTTATTAATGCAATTGCTGTTGGTCCAGGTGCGAATGTTGGATTCCTGCAAAATCAAATAATCGGTGGCACAAACGCTAGTGGGGAAGATGCTTTTGTCCTGGCAGTTGGTTCTTTCGGAGAGGAATTTGAGGATGCTGTTGAAGAGAAGCTTGTCGGAGAAATAATGCCACCTTCTCCTGAACCTGTGCCTGAACCCGCGTCTATGCTAGGTTTGGCATTGGTTGGTACTTTCGGTGCTGTTTCAACACTAAAACGTAAGTGCAGATAGGTAGAAACCAAGAGCAACTAACTCACTGAAAGTTGCCTAGTTCCTTGGCTAAAAATTTCAATTAATTCAAAAAATTTAAGATAAACCCCTGCCTATTAGCTAATTTTGGTGTTGGCGTTAGTCTAGGTGGGGGATATTTGGCTTTCATTATATCCGTTTGAAAGATTTAGCTACCTTATCTCCTGCTATTTGTTAACCTCGTTAAAATCGAGCGATTGGCTTATCCATCAATGAACTGACGCTAAACAGGTCACTTTACACTAAAACTGCTTCAAGCCCTTAACTTTTGCGATCGCACTTTCAACCTCGAACCGCCAATTTTTCTCACCTCAGCGAAAATGAGCAAACCCTAAGCGTTGGGAATAATGTATTCGGATGTTAAGCAATAAGCATTGACCTGATACCTGCAAGAGCTATACCCTGATAGTGATACCCTTCTAAGTCATGATGGGCGGAACATTCTCACTAAAAACTAGCTTGATGCTGCTTTGCTTTGGGTCAGCAGGATTACTATTGTCAGTGGCGTGGCAACAACGTCAATCAATACCACCCCCCTCTGAAATTGCCCAATCGGTTCAGAGGACATTTCATGGATTGGAGGATGAGAGCGAGTTAGATTCACCTCAGCCACTGGGAAAGTACGGTGAATGGATAAGAGAGCGAATGACCCTTGATTGGGGATGGGGTTTAGATGCCCCTGTTCCCCTAGCCGGATTAATTCTACCTCATCCCGGTTCTTCTGAGCGAAACGCGATCGCCCAAGTATCACCCCTGACTCCTCATCTGAATCAGGCGATAATCGCTTTGGATGTGCGATTAGTTGTGGATTTGAGTGATGCCAAGGTGTATAGTTA
>CAKZMA010001560.1 GCA_937127375.1 uncultured Coleofasciculus sp.
GATTGCCGCGATCGCCCGTATCCACTCCACTACATCTGCGATCGGCTGGCTTGGCGTGAAGTATTTTAGGGGGATGTGGTCAAAGGGTTGGTCGGTGACGATGCAAATCGCACCCTCGAATTTGCTCAAGTTTGTGAGGAAGGTACGCGAAAAGCTCTCTCTAGCTTCTGCGGTGGGGTTTTGGTAAAACATCAAATCTTTGTGAAGGTGGGTTGAGTGCGCCAAGCTTGATAGAAAGCTGGGTAGGTCATGTTTTGGGCGCAGTGCCAGGTAGTTTCGTAGCACTCTCTGTAAAAGATGGACTTATCTTTGTTGAAAGTGTTTCTGTTAGACGTAATCTGCAAATATTTTTTCAACTGTGCAACTACTATCGGAAACCCATTACCCTGAGTAACTTGGGCTAAACCTCGAACAGCTTGTGTACGAATCCAGTCATCTGGTTCATTTCGTACTACCTCCAGCAGTGTATTAAAAACGCCTAAGTTGCCAATACCTATATATCCTAGAGCGCATACAGCTTGCGTGCGATCGCTCGAATCTTTACTCTTCTGTACTACCTCAGTTAGAGCCTGAATAGCAGCTTGGTTATTGATGCCAATTATTGATAAACCCGTAATAGCTAAGAAGCGACATGTATGATTCTGGCTATGTAATCCCTCAATGAAAGCTTCAATGATAGGATTAACGTTAGCTGGCTTAGGGCTAAGAACTTTATATAGAGTATTTGGACTATATTTATTAAAAAAATCACTGTCTGAACTATTTTTGAAGTTATGAATTAAAGCGTTAATTTCATCTGTATTACCATGAACAGCTATTTCTACTGCCTCATCAGGGAGCAGGTACTGATACTGACGATTATAGACAATTTCGTTTATGCCTATAAGTTCGTCTATCAGCTCGCTAATACTTCTATTTTTATCATCCCATGCATTAAATAACTTATCGATTTTCTTCCGGGTATATCCTCTTTGAACACTCCAGTAATGCCAAGCCATCAAAAGAACATGTATCCAATTTTTGCCTATATTTCTTAGTTGAGTTAAGGAATTGACCGCAACTGAGCTTTTAGGCTCAATTCTTAGTAACATCAATGATAAATCACAGAGGGTGAGTGGCTGATTGCTAATGAGAAAATTACAAACAGAGGTTATTAGAGTTTCTAGAACAGCTATTACCCGATCTCGATCAGTCTCTAGCAAAACTTTTCTAGCTTCTTCTGCACTTGCTTTAGGAAATGTAAGCCACTCCTGTTCTTTGTCATTTAAGCAACCAAAGCTAATCATAACAATGGCTGACACAATTTCTTCTACTAAAAGAAAAGGGCAATCCCTAAACTCAACAATTCCTGCTGCGGCTAGAAATAGGGCTTGATAAAAATAAAATTTATGCTTAATCCCATCGTCGAATTTTATCAACATTTGGATGAACTGCACTTTCTGAAGTCTTAATTCCTCTTTTTGATGCCCCAACCATAGCAAAATTACCTCTTTCCACTGCGGCTCAAAAATCCGGTATCGCTTATATTTTTCCGGATTATTTTTATCTTTTACGGGTCTATCTCTGTGTTCCATAGGCAGGAAAAAGTCGTAATTATCAACTCCTGTAGCTGCAAAATATTCCTGGAACGTGGGATGAAAGAAGGCATAGACTTTTTCGCCTTGGTTTCTTTCTCCTTCTGTTGGAAAACCTACATCAAGCAGCCATCCCAACCTTAATGCCCATCCAAACAGTGAAAACTTTTCATTCGGGTCTTTTAAATACTTTCTAACCGAGCTTTCCCGCAGTCGAAACCGAAAATCATCCCGCTCAATCGCGTCTCGTGCCAACTGACCCAAGGCTCGATTCAGTTCTTTCTTCCGGTCTTCGGGTATTTCAAATTCTTCATTGGTGCTGTCATCCTTCCATTTGTAGTAGTTTTCGACAAGCAATCGATAAAAGTCAGCCTTTGTCTCCGGTAAAGTGGCTAAACCTCTTTTCCAAATACGACACAACAGCGCTAACCGCAGAGGATTTTTAACTAAATCTTGGAGGCGTTTCCGATTCTCATCCGCTAGTTTAGCCTGTAATTCGTTGGCTTCCGGATTGTCTTCTCCAAACCAATTGTTAATAAATTGATGCACTTGCTCAGGGTAGGAAAAATCTAGCGTGCGGTAAATATCAAAAGTTTCCCACAAAGCCTCTTTTTCTACTTCCCACAGATTTAATCGACAGTTCAGTACCACTCTTACTGAGTCAGCCCAACCTTTGGCTAGCTGTTTTTTGATCCGCATCAGAGGAGACTTGATCGCCATTTCGTTGGCTCCATCCAACAGCAGCCACACCTGACCACTTTTAAGGAGTTCTTTAAACGCTTGCTGCAATTCTATAGGCGTTTTTTCGGGTTCTCTTGCTACATTTTTCAGCCAATTTTCTGAGAGATAGCGATACAGCCACCCCTCATCCGTCTCATCTCTTCCCTTCACCCAGTTCTCATTAACATCACCCAAAGGAATCCAAATCGGTAATCCTTGTTCTTCCTCTAGTACCCAATAAGCAATCCTTTGCAACAGTGTAGTTTTCCCGCCACCGGGGTCGCCAACAATCGCCAGTCGTTTCCCCTGGCTTCTACTGCTGCTATTTTGTTTGAGAACTTCATCGAAAAATTCCTTATGCTCGTACTTTCGCACAACTTCATACTGATCATCTGGCTGATTGAACGACGACCCTTCTGGAGGCGAGGCGTTCTCCATAGGTCGGCGCTGTGCATCCGGTTTTCGCTCTATCAGTCCCAACGGCACATAGAGTTCTCGGAGAGGATTTTCCCCATTCGCCAGAGGGCTGTTAATCAACCGCTTTATGGGTTCAGCTTCGAGGCGATTGGTACATAAGTCACGCCAGGAAAAGTCGTGGGCAATTGGAATATCGAGTATAAAGCTACCATTTTGGCTAGAAAAACTTCTCAGCCGATTAAGACCTTCTTGTTCCGCTTGATCAAATGACTTAGAAAGACTCCCTTGAGTAAAACCTGTACATTCAATCGCAATATAGGCTTCCTCATGTTCAACCAAATTACACAACTCAACCACATTTTCTTTGTTAGTCAGTAATCCCTCATTAAAAAGTTTATTGCCATCACGATCCGATGCTTTACACTCATGTAACCAGTGGGTGAGTGACACGGCAACCCAGGCATGATTTCCACTCACAATCAACAGAGGTATCAATTCATAGCGCAGACAGATTCCACAAAACAGTACTGCCAGATCGAGACAAGTTCCTTGGCTCTTGCTGTCGAGAATTTCGGCTGGTGTGCGAATCCATTGACTATCCTGTGATGAATCATATTCTTCTAAAGAATACCGCACCTCTCTCTTAGCCAAAACATTATAAAAAGCCTCGACCATC
>CAKZMA010001561.1 GCA_937127375.1 uncultured Coleofasciculus sp.
GTTTGGAGAGAGGTTTTCCAGATCCCGACCAAAAGTAAGCCAAAGCCGTACTCAACTGAATCAATCATGTCAAAGATGAATCGCCGAACGTTTCTGGCTCTAAGTGTAGCTGGAGCTGGGGTGGCTATAGGAACGAGCTGTGCAATCGGACAAAATAGCAAACAAACCTCAAAATCACCAATTGCCGGATCTTCACTGCATCAAAGCCGGGATGGTTTACTAGAGCTTGATTTAGAAGCCAGTTCCGGTGCTGTTGATTTGGGGGGTCAGCAGGCGTATCTTTTGAGCTACAACGGACAGATTCCTGCTCCTCGCCTGGAAGCTAAACCTGGAGATACCGTTCGCATCCACTTCACCAACAATCTCTCCCAACCCACCAATTTGCATTATCACGGATTGCACATTCCTATTACAGGAAATGCAGATAATGTCTTTCTCAACATCGAGCCAGGAGAAAGAATTGACTATGAGTTTACCATTCCCCAAGATCATCCGGCTGGTACGTTTTGGTATCATCCCCATCGTCATGGTTTAGTCGCCGAGCAGCTATTTGGCGGTTTAGCTGGTTTATTTATTGTGCGCGGGGAGTTAGATGACATTCCCGAAATTCAAGCCGCTCAAGAAGAATTCCTGGTTCTCCAAGATTTTGCCCTGGATGAGAACGGGCGGATGTTATCCTCCAACCATACATCAGCGATGACGGGACGGGAAGGACAACTGATCACGATTAATGGTCAGCTTAACCCGACGTTCTCTCTACCTGCTAATGGTTTACTCCGATGGCGTATCCTCAATGCTTCCCCGTCTCGTTTTTATCGGCTGTCTCTGGAAAATCATCCCTTTTATCTGATTGCTACAGATGGCGGTTCCTTAGCCGAACCTGTAGAACTGTCAGAATTGCTGCTAACACCTGGACAACGAGCAGAAGTGCTGGTGCGGGGGGATAGAAACCCAGGACAATATTCCTTGCGGAATCTTCCCTATAATCGAGGCGGAATGGGAATGATGGGTGGCAGAGGCATGATGGGTGGCAGAGGCATGATGGGTGGTCGAGGTATGATGGGTGGTCGAGGCATGATGGGGAGAGAGGACAACGCCCCAACAGTGCTAGCTACTCTCAACTACGATAAAGCAATCGAACCCGTTCCTCTACCCACCAAACTCTTATCCATACCGACATTACCTGAACCCCAACAGGTGCGACGCTTTCAGCTCAATCACGGCATGGAGCCTGGGATGGGTATGGCTTTTCTGATTAATGGTCAACCTTACAAGAGCGATCGCATCGATACCCAAGTTCAGCTTAATACAGTTGAAGACTGGGAAATCGTGAATACGGGAATGATGGATCATCCCTTTCACATTCACACCAATCCATTCCAAGTCATCAGCCGTAACGGAAAATCTGAACCTTACCCCGCTTGGACAGATACAGTTCTAGTCATGAGAGGGGAAACCGTCCGCATTCGCATTCCTTTCCGAGATTTTGCAGGTAAAACTGTTTATCATTGTCACATCCTTGATCATGAAGATTTGGGTATGATGGGAAATTTGGAAATTCAGGTGTAATTCCTTGACAGAAAGCCGGATCTGTGAACGAAGAATCCCCGCACTTTTAGGGCGGGGAGTGTCAAAGCACAAAAGTATGGATTGAGCAAGTACAGCAGTCAGTACGGTATTGTGCTTGGCTGAACCCAATGCCAAATCAATGGTGGCAAAATACCACGGCTGGAGAAATTGCCCGTTTATTACCCATGTTTGAGATGAGTCGTCAGGGAATGAACGCGGCGATTGGTGTATTACGAGGTCGATATATCGTCAAGAAACAGGATGAATACTCATGCTATTGGAGTTAAGACAATTAAAGGTTCAACCGGGACATCAATTACTGTTAGAGGATATTAGCTGGCAGCAATTTGAAACGATTTTAACCGAATTAGGAGAACATCGCGCGGCGAGACTTTCCTATAGTAATGGTCAATTAGAAATTATGGTTCCCCTTCCTGAACACGAAAAAGCAAAAGAGATTATTGGCGACATGGTAAAAATTTTATTGGAAGCACAACAGATTGTATTTGAATCATTAGGTTCAACAACATTAAAAAATGAGCGCATGACTCAAGGCGTAGAACCAGATACTTGCTTTTACATTCAAAATTCAGCCCTGATTATCGGTAAAAATCGGCTTGATTTAACGGTAGATCCACCTCCCGACTTAGCCATAGAAATTGATCTGACTTCTCGGACTCAGTTGGATAATTATCAAATTCTAGGGGTGCCGGAACTCTGGCGATACGCAGGACGAGGGTTAAAGATTAATGTTTGGCAAGGTGGACACTATGTAGAGTCGGATTCGAGTCCCACGTTTCCAGATATTCCCATCATTGAGTTAGTCAATCGTTACGTCCATCAGAGTCTAAGTTCTGGCAGAAGCCAAGCCATTCAAGCCTTTAAAATTTGGGTACAGGACAATCTCTAATCTCAGAGGGGAGTAAGTGGAGGTGATGTGATAACTATTATGTCAACATCTAAACTCCAGGCTGGGATAATTTTTCCTGGGAGTCGCATTAATCCGTCTGCCAGCGTTTCCACAACGCTCTTGGGTGTTACGATTGAGGTTATGCGAAAATAAAGACTAAAACTTAAAATTAATTCCGAAGCCTCTGTAACGATTTAGCTCTACCTGAATACTATGAACTACCTGATTGCTGTCCTGAAAAATCGCATTGAAGCCGAAGAAGCTTACACAGTTCTGGAAAAAAGAGGCTTGCCGCTGAATCAAGTCACGATTCTGGGGAAAGGCTATCAAAGTGCTGATGAGTTTGGCTTAATTGACCCGAATCTGCAAGCAATTAAGCAAGTTAAGCAACTCGCCTACTGGTTGCTGCCTTTTGGCTTTGCGGCTGGATATGCCTTTAACCTACTCACGGCGATCGAAATTCTACCGATAAGTCCCATAGGGAATCATATCATTGGCGGTATCTTCGGTGCGATCGCGGCAGCTATGGGTAGCTTTTTTGTTGGTGGCGGAGTTGGCATTGCCTTGGGTAGTGGTGACGCACTCCCCTACCGCAATCGTCTCAATCAAGGAAAATATATAATTGTCGTCAAAGGTTCGGAGGACTTAATTCGCCAAGCTACCCCACTACTGAAGCGATTTGAGCCGGAGACAATTCAGGGGTATACTGAATGATTTGTGATTAATTCATAATTCATAATATATTAGGTCTTATGCTGCCACGAGAGGACTTACTCAAAGGCGTCGAAAATCGTGATACTGTTGCCCGTGTGATTGATCAAGCCGAACAAGCGATCAAAACTTGGGAAGTGGTGTTAACCGATTTCCTCTCACCGCCTGTACTGGTGGAAATTCAGCAGCAGTTTTCTCGGTTGACAGAGGTACAACTTTTGTCATGGGGAGGATATCCTCAAGCTGAACGTCAACGGCTGGGGATCACCCGTGAAGAATTACCTCTGGATCAGTCTCAGGTTGAGGTAGCGGCGTTAGATATTGAGGGCAATTTTCTGTTTGATCCAGCCACTCATCGGGATTTCTTGGGGGCGATTCTGGGAACAGGGATTGTGCGCGAGAAAGTTGGCGATATTATTGTTTTAGGCGAACGCGGCGCTCAATTGATTGCGGTTCCCGATATTGTCCCCTTTTTGGAGACGCATTTGACTCAAGTGCGATCGGTTCCGGTGAAAACTCGACCCATTGAGTTGAGTCAACTCAAGATTCGAGAACCCAAAAAGAAAGAAATGACGACAGTAGAAGCATCGATGCGCCTAGATGCGATCGCGTCAGCCGGATTTGGCACATCCCGCAGTAAGATGGCAGATTTGATTGGGGCGGGTGATGTGCGGGTAAACTGGAAAGAAGTTAGCCAAGCGAGTTACTCGGTTAAACCGGGTGACTTAATCGCGATCCGGGGTAAAGGGCGCTTGCAAGTTGGAGATGTTGCCATAACCAAAAAAGAGCGTTACCGTATCCAGTTAACCCGATTTATTTAACCATTTTCCAGCAGCATTAGATGACAGACTCAGTAAGCAATCAGCAGGAGGAACTTCCCGTCGAGATGCAATCATCTAAACTCAAGCCGAGCTTTTCTTGGCAAGGGATATTTTCTTTGCTGATGTTTTTTTATATGTATCTGCCGATTTTGGTCTTGACATTTTATAGCTTTAATGAGTCAGCTTATAGTGCCAATTGGCAGGGATTTACGTTGAAGTGGTACATTAAGCTATTTAGTGATGCACGGGTGCTGAAGTCGTTGCAAAATAGCTTGACGGTTGCTTTTGTTGCTGTGGTTATTTCTGCCGTGATTGGCACGTTGATGGCGGTGGGGTTGGTGCGTTATCAATTTATGGGGAAAGGGTTATATCGTGGGGTATCCTACTTACCGTTGATTATTCCCGATATCGCCATGGCAGTGGCGACTCTGGTATTTCTGGCGGTGATTGGCACGCCATTAAGCTTGTGGACAATTGTGGCAGCCCATGTGGTATTCTGTCTGGCATACATTGCTTTTGTTGTCTCTTCGCGTATTTCCAGTCTTGATCCGTATTTGGAAGAAGCAGCACTCGATTTAGGCGCAACCCCGTTTCAAGCGTTTATTAAAGTGTTATTGCCCGAATTGATGCCTGCCATAATTGCGGGGTGTTTAATTTCCTTTGTTCTGAGTATGGACGATTTTCTGATTGCTAGCTTTACGGCTGGAACCGGATCGACGACTCTACCAATGGAGATTTTTAGCCGCATTCGTACTGGAGTTAAACCAGATATTAATGCCTTGAGTGTAATTTTAATTGGCGCATCTGGGGCAATTGCCTTTGTGGGTGAGTGGCTGCGCTATCAAGGGGAAAAGAACCGGTTGAGATAGAGATTCGTCATTTGTCTTATGTCTTATGTCTTATGTCTTATGTC
>CAKZMA010001562.1 GCA_937127375.1 uncultured Coleofasciculus sp.
GGTGCGTTAGCGCAGCGTAACGCACCCTACAATTGCCTGAGGTGTTTGTAGTAAGCGCTTTAGCGCTTGTTACCAAACATAAATCTAAAAGGTTTAATGATATGAACCGCCTAGTATCCTTATCTGTAAATAAAATATCAAAGGTCTGTGTTCCTCGGAGGTTTAGTTGGTTGGCAAAATTGGTAAATTTACGCCTTTCTCGAATCATGCGATCGCTCAGGCTTGTAGTCAGCGCTTCAGCGCTTGTGGCACTAAAGTGCCTACTACGAACTATGGCACTAAAGTGCCTACTACAAACGGCGCGATCGCTCCTCTTGGCTCTGTTAGGATTAAGCTTAAGTTTGGGTATCCATACCCTACCCCAGGTAAGGGCTGAACTTCCCACCGCCACTGAAATTCCTGCTTTAGTAGAAGTTGGCAAAAATCACTACAATAGGGGACAATTTAACAAAGCCGTACAATTTTTACAACAAGCAGCACAGGGGTATGCCGAGGCGGGGAATACCCTTCAGCAAGCTCAAGTATTAAGCCTGTTGTCATTAACCTATCAGAAACTGGGACAGTGGCAAGCGGCTGAACAAGCAATTCAAACTAGTTTGTCTTTACTCGACACTGTACCTGAAGCTAACCCAAGGGTTCGCGCTCAAGTATTCAATGCTCAAGGGCGGCTCCAATTAGCCACAGGCAACGCTGAAGCCGCATTAGCTACCTGGGAACAAGCAGAAACTCTCTATCAGCAAGCCGGTGATCTAGTCGGAGAAATTGGCAGTCAAATTAATCAAACAGAGGCAATGCAATCCTTGGGATTATATCGACGCACTAAGCAACTGTATCAACGGCTAGAACAAGCCATTTTCGGATTAGAGGATTCACCCGTGAAGGTGGCTGGGTTACAAAATTTTGGGGCGGTTTTGCGACAAGGTGGGGATTTAGAAAAATCTCAAGATATTCTCAGCCAAGGTTTAGCTTTAACTCAAGCCTTAGGCTTACCGCAACAAGAAAGCAAAATATTGCTGAGTTTAGCAAATACAGAGCAAACCTTAGCCCAACGTGCTAAAGTGTTTGAAAACTCCTCAGGCGAAGACTATATCCAAGCTGCCCTAACTCACTATCAACAGGCGGCGATGAAAGCCACGATCCCGTTAACTCGAATTCAAGCTCAACTGAATCAATTGAGTTTATTGATTGAAACTGCCTCTCTCTCACCGGAGCCAGAATTATTGTCCTCAATTTCAGCCGGATTATCCATTTTACCTGCAAGTCGAGCTTCTGTCTATGCTCAGGTTAACTTTGCTGAAAGTTTGCTGAAGATGTCAGAAATCATGGCACAGCAGCAACGCACTAATGATAATGTGGCAATCTTAAAGACAGCAATTCAACAAGCTCAAGAGTTAGAAGATAAACGGGCGATATCTTATAGTTTAGGGACATTAGGCAAGCTCTATGAAACAAATCAAGACTGGACAAATGCTAAAACTGTAACGGAAAAGGCACTCCTAATTGCACAACAGATAAACGCTCCGGATATCGCCTATCAATGGCAATGGCAAATGGGGCGATTACTGCAAGCCCAAACCCAAGAAAGTTCTCAAAATATACTCATAAATCCAGACGCGATCGCCTACTATGATAAAGCTGTTAAAACACTCAACAATTTACGCGGAGATTTAGTTGCCCTCAATCCTGAGATTCAGTTTTCCTTCCGAGAAACTGTCGAACCTGTTTATCGCCAATTTGTCGATTTACTCCTGCGTTCTCCCACTCCTAGCAAAGAACATCTGATCCAAGCCCGTAATATCATGGAAGCCTTGCAACTAGCTGAATTGGATAACTTCTTTCGCGATGCTTGTGCCACACCAGCAGCCGTGAATATTGATAACGTCGATCCTCAAGCCGCGATCGTTTATCCGATTATATTATCCAATCGTTTGGACATCATTCTTAAATTACCTGGACAAGATAATCTGCGCCACTATGCTCATCAAGGTGTTTCTGAAACACAAGTGGATCAAGCTGTGGAAAAGTTGCGCCAGGATTTAACCAAACGCAGTACAAGTATCAGTCAGATTAAACAGGATGCAGCCCAACTTTACGATTGGTTAATTCGCCCCTTTGAAGCCGATTTATCTAAAACTAACTCAGACAACTCCACGGTTAAAACCTTAGTATTTGTCCTGGATGGTTCTTTACGTAATATTCCCCCCTCTACTCTTTATGACGGAGAAAACTATTTAATTGAGCGGTATGCGGTGGCGTTAACACCCGGTTTACAACTCCTCGAACCCAAACCCCTGAAACGCGAGAATTTCCAGGGGTTGATTGCGGGAACAACCAATGCACCAAGCTTTGAATCAGAAGGATTTTCTCCCCTAGATAATGTCGCTGAGGAGTTAGCCGGAATCCAAGAACAAATCAGCCTGAATCAACTTTTAGAAAATCAGGAATTTGAGCAAGAAAATATCCGCAATCAGATTAATCAGGAACCCTTTAATTTGGTACATATTGCCACCCACGGCAAATTTAGTTCTAATCCGCAAAAAACCTTTATTTTAGACTGGAGTGGGCGGATTAATGTTCAGGATTTAGATAATTTATTACGCACCAATGAACCCAATCGTAGCACGGCGATTGAATTACTGGTTTTGAGTGCTTGCGAAACTGCAACGGGGGATAAACGTGCCGCATTGGGATTAGCTGGAATTGCCGTGCGAGCGGGCGCCCGCAGTACATTGGCGACATTATGGCAAGTAAACGACGCATCCACCGCCGAATTTATGCAACGGTTTTACGAACAGTTAAAAGCACCTCAACGGAGTAAAGCTGAAGCGCTGCGGCAAACTCAAATTGCTTTTTTAAGGGAGTACCCGGATGATCCAGATAAAGATTATCTGCGCCCTTATCACTGGGCACCCTTTATTCTGATTGGGAATTGGTTATAGCCTCGTCCACTATAACACTGCCAATAATGGGTTCTTGCTTAATTTCTGTTAACCCAATTCGTTCATCCCCCAAAAGGTCTAGCCAGATACTTTCTAATGTGGCATTTTCCGGGTATTTCAAACGCAATTGAGCCAATTCTGTGAGCAGATCGTACCACATATCATGACGGGCATAAGCGGCAACTCGTTCTAGGGGATTTTTTGCCTGATTTAATTCCGCCTCAAGTTCAGGAGGTTGGGAAACTCGTCGCACAAATCCTGTTAGTGATGCTGGCGTCAGTCGAGTTGTTGATTGCTGAGATTGTCTGGCACTAGGACAATTTATTTCAAAATACCAGCGATAGGTTTTATCTATTTCTAATGGCGTTTCTGTTTTGGGAACCGTGACACTGACAATTCCGGGTGTGGCTGGCAGTTTAAAGGTGGTGCGATAAATATCATTTTCCCCTTGTTGGATGGAAAATTCTCCAGAGGATACTTTGTCTGAAGTGTAGGGAACATAAACCAAAATAGTGGGATGTTCACTCACCGTTAATTGAAAGTTTTTGCTACCTGCCATGCGCGTCAGCAGGAGATCTCCTTCCTGGTATTCACAGTCACCACGAGTACCTGTTCCATTGTCGGTTTGAGGAGTACCACCACCAGTATCATCAGGTAAATTAGGCAGGAGAGAAGGAATTGATATTGGATCAGAGATAGTATTTGATGGTTTAACCTGTGCCGTCACTGGGGCAAGAGTAGTCATTAAACTAACAATAATGCCAAGGGCTAGTACAGATTTACGATGGAAGATAAGCATCACGTTTAAAATGTTCATGAATCACATATGCATAAAGAACCCGAGGGCGAAATCTAATCATTCTGGCAAGAGTTCAACGGTGAGACTTTCATCGCTCAATCGCATTTTGTACCATGGCTTTGTTGAGGATAGCGGATGGAGTTTGAAGGGTGTCAGGGTTTGTCGCCAAAAGTTTCTCTACTGTCGCACTCAATAACCCGGAGCCGATTTGACGCCAAGCCTCACGCTGTGCTGTATGTGCTTCCTGCTGGCACCATTGCGCGATCGCGTCTGATAAGTCTTCTATTTTATCGGGTAAGGGTTGAATCAAAAAAGCCAACTCAGCCAAGTCTTGTGGGGAGAAAAGCTGGCGTTGATGATTTAACAGCTCAACAAAAGCGATAACATTTTGTTGCTCGAATAACCGAGAAGCCTGTTGGACAAATTCCAGTGGCAAATCTTGCAACTGAGCGATTTGCTCCAAGCTTAAGCCAAACTGGATCATGCGTGGTATAGCGGTTAACTTGGCTTTGAGTTCACCTCTTTGTTCGCCTCTTTGTTCACCTCTTTGTTCACCTTCAGAAAACCCTTCTTGCTTGGCTTCCTGATACACTTTGGTTTGTTTGAGTTCACTTAACCCTAACATGGCTTCTATCTCCTGACGGCTTTTTTGCGGTAATTTATAAACGATGATTGTTTCAATTAAATCAATTAAGTCTCGTTTTGTGGTTGGATCAGCGATCTGGACTTGGGCTTGGTCGATTAACTGCCTTGCCACTGTCGGTGCTGTCTGTTGATTCTCTATTACTAGCTTAACAATGTTTACCCCCAGGGAATCCGATGCCGTTTCCTCTAACTCGTCCAAGTAAATCCGTTGCACTCGACTGAAGAGTTCCTTAAATTGTAACGGTTGTTCCCTTTCAATTCGGCGACTGGGGTAAATCACTACAACCCGCCAGGGATGAGGGGGTTTGTATTGATTCAGAAAGATAAACAGTTCCGTAAATAAACGATAGTATAAATTCTCATCGGGTTGAAACTGAACTTCGACGACGTAGAAGGGTTGGTTTAAGGTTTCGTTCTTGGGTAAAAATAAACCATCGAGTCGAAATGAGAGTTGTTTGATTTCACGGGAGGTGAATTCATACATCGCCGCTTGTGCTGTTGATTGGTTAATCAGTTCAAAGAAGATACTGGGGAACTCTTTAAACAGGCTATAGAAGATGGTGTCAGTTTTCACGCGCTCCTAGGGTAAACGTCACCGAGTTGACAAGGGGTAGTATGGCAACCTCTGTGACTCAAAATTTCTATAGCGGCGATATTGACAAAATCAACAAGATATGTTGTATAGGTACAATGAGAGGGAGAGTGGGTGGGAGGTGCTGGTGTAGTGCTGGTGTAGTGGACTGACACAGCTAAAATTGTGGAATAGATTTGACGTTTAAACCGGGCGCAAGCCTTGCGCCCCTACAATTCTAATCTACCAAATAAGGTGTGCCACGCCAGTAGGGTGTGTTAGCGAAGCGTAACGCACCTTTCCCACCATATAGCACTACGGGAATACGTTAGGACATCAGTTAGTCCAAGAGGGAACTCACGGGCAGTAAAGAATGTCCTAATCTATCTTAGTACTGCTATACGTGGTGTAGCTGCGTAAGTCCTGTCTTATTCAGAGCAGTTTGTTGAACTCAACCCAGTGCTGTATGGCGTTACCCTTGTCGGTTCAGCCGTCAGAATCACAGTACCCTTGGCATCTCGATACCAACCTTGAGCCTCGATAATTTGCTTGGGTTGGTTGTCTGGGGTTTGTTGATAGACTCTCCCTTCCCCAGACGCGCCATGGCGCGTCTCTACATCCTGAGTAGGATTAGCAATGGATTCACTCGTCAAATCAATCCGCCAATCTTCCCAAGTCGCCTCAGGGTTGAGGGGTTCCTGGGGAGGTGTGGGTAAGCCGCCGCGCCCAGTGACAATAAAGCTGCTCCCTTGAGCCGCTTGACAAAGATTTTGTTCCACTAATCGGGTGACATCCACCAACTCCCCTGGTAATTCTACCAACCCTCTGGCGGGGTCAAGGGGGACATTCAGTTGGATTTCACCGGAAGCGCCAAACTGGGAACTGGCGTCAATGTCATTGGTGCGATTTCCGGGAATGGCTCGACGTTCTTCAATGCCAAAGATACCTTCACCGTTGATAATAATCCGTCCCCCATCACCTCGTTCGGCATTGGCAATAATATCACTACCGTTGACACCTTCTGGCGGCAGGGCAATCAGGAAGATACTGTTAATGTTAATGTTACCGCCATTAGCATCCTCGAAAGCTGTGGCTGAAATCAGACTTTCATCAGTCATCAGTAGGGTGTTGAGGTTTTGCAGACGGATATTGGCACCGCCTTCAATCCCACTGGTGCCCGTTTCTGCGGTGACTTGACCTTGGTTTAATTCTAGGGAATTTGTCTGGATAGTTAAGTTCCCTGCTTGTCCAGAGGGACTGCTGACGGTGATTTGCGCCCCATCTTCTACCGATAGTATCTGGGTGATAATATCTAAGTTTCCCGCTGGACCCCCTGTGGTTGCACTGGCGCGGATACCACTATCCCCGCTCAGTTGGATAAAGTCT
>CAKZMA010001563.1 GCA_937127375.1 uncultured Coleofasciculus sp.
ATGACACAAACAAAAGGCAAAGGACAAAGGACAAATGACCAATACCAATACCAATACCAATACCAATTAAGCCAAAAGCGATTCCCCTTGTTCGTCCGAAGTTGCCAATTCCTGCAAACGTTCCTGTTGATCCTGGGTAATACAGGCTTGAATCACAGACTCTAAATCCCCTTCCAGCAAGCTATTCAGAGAATAGTTTTGACTCAAGCGATGATCCGTAATCCGATTGTCCTTATAGTTATAAGTACGAATCTTCTCCGATCGCGAACCCGTACCCACCTGCGATCGCCGCATTGAGGTAACAGCTTCCTGTTGCTCCCGCAGCTTCATTTCATACAGTTTAGCGCGGAGAATTTGCAGCGCCCGCTCTCGGTTTTGCAGTTGAGAACGCTCCTCCGTACAGAAGATCCGAATCCCCGTCGGCTTGTGGAACAGATCAACCGCCGTTTCCACCTTGTTCACATTCTGTCCACCAGCGCCACCCGAACGGGCTGTGGAAACCTCCAAATCCTTCGGATCAACCTCAATTTCCACATCATCTACTTCTGGCATTACCGCCACAGTCGCGGTTGAGGTATGAACTCGTCCCCCCGCTTCAGTCACCGGGACTCGTTGCACCCGATGAACACCCGCTTCAAACTTCAGCTTGCTATAAACCTGTTCCCCTTGAATTTCCAGAATCGCCTCTTTAAATCCGCCCATGTCAGCCGGGGATTCACTCAATAGCTTCACCCGCCAGTTCTGAGTTTCGGCATAGCGCGAGTACATTCGCACCAAATCACCTGCCCAAATACTGGCTTCGTCGCCGCCGGTTCCTGCCCGAATCTCCAACATGATGTTCTTATCATCATTCGGATCACGGGGCAAGAGTAGGATTTTCAGGCGTTTTTCCAACTCCTCCAGCTTCGTTTGCAGTTCCTCAACTTCCAGGGCTGCCATTTCGTGCATTTCACCATCCCCATTGGCTTCCTTGAGGATTTGCCGAGCGCCCGTCAGTTCCTCCTGGGCTGTTTTCCACAGTTCGTAGGTGCTAACCACTTCCTCTAGGGACGAACGGGCTTTTGCCACCCGATGCACTTCCACCGGATCAGTGGCAATATCAGGGTCAGCCAAACGGCGCGTTAATTCGTGAAAGGTTTGTTCAACCGATTGTAATTTATCGAGTAGGTAAGTTTCCGCCATGGTTACAGCGATCGCTCCATTAAAATAGCCTAAAAAAGCATTGAATAGCGAAGTCTAACTATTAAGAGTTAGGCTCCGCTACCGTCGAACACACTTCAAGCTACCTCGCTATTTCTCTTTAGACGATTGCTGCTCCGAGGCATTTCCTTCTAACATGCCGTATTTCCGCATAAAGCGCTCCACACGACCTTCCGTGTCAATAATTTTTTGGGTTCCGGTGTAGAAGGGATGATTTCCCGACCACACATCAACATGAATTTCGGGCTGGGTTGAACCAACCGTCATCACAACTTCTCCGTTGCAATAGACTTTGGCGTCTGGATACCACTGGGGATGAATATCAGGTTTTGGCATGGTTACTTTCCTCTTTGAGCAAGCGTTTCTTCGTTCTGTCGTTTGTGTCGTTTGGGGCGAAATCACCCCTGATGATTCGTCTTCTCTTCTCCCAATTCTAACGCTTCGAGTATTGGGGAGCTTTGCGGGCTTTATGTAAGCCATATTTCTTCCGTTCTTTGGCACGGGGATCGCGAGTTAAATACCCTTCCATCTTCAACGGAGAGCGATTTTCCGGGTCAAGTTCACAAAGCGCCCGCGCCACACCTAAGCGAATCGCATCGGATTGTCCCGTCAACCCACCACCGTGAGCAGTGACTAAAATGTCATAATCATTTTCTAGACCCAGGGTTTCCAATGGTGATTTGGTCACCATTAAATAGGCTGGATTGAGATTAAAGTAGACATCGCCGGGACGTCCGTTAACAACGAGTTGACCCGTCCCCGGAACTAGGCGCACCCGGGCAACTGAGGATTTACGGCGACCCGTTCCCCAGTAAACGGCGCGATTTTCCATTGGTTCTGTTGCTTGCATTAGTCTTGTTCTCCTGGAATGGTTTCAATGGTTAAGGTTTGAGGCTTTTGAGCGTCATGGGGATGAGCGGCTCCCGCGTAAACTTTCAGCTTAGTAAAAAGTTTGCGACCCAGGGAATTTTTGGGCAGCATTCCTTTAACCGCCTTTTCAATAATCCGCTCCGGTAGACGGGCTTGTAAATGGGCAAAGGTTTCCGTCTTCATCCCACCCGGACGACCGGAATGGCGGCGATAGAGCTTCTGACTGCTTTTTTTTCCGGTGACGACGACTTTATCAGCATTAACCACGATCACGAAGTCCCCTGTATCCATGTGCGGGGAATAGATCGGTTTATTTTTCCCTCTAAGAATCATGGCAATTTGAGTTGCCAATCGTCCCAGACGTTGACCTTCGGCATCAATAACGTACCAATTTTGTTCTAAAGAATCCTGAGTTGGCAGGTAAGTTTTTTGCATGAGTTTTTTTGATTACGTATACAGTTAACCTAAACACAATTGGGGGGCATCTCAGTCGGCAAGATGAACTTAGGCTGAGTATCAAACCAGGTTTTTGGCGGAAACGGCGAATTTGGATACCCCACTCTTAACAAACACAGCCCCTTGGCTGGCGCTGAATATTTGATCCGCTCCCGCTGTTGATTCACCCACAGTTGAGTAAACTCGTGGGGATTAAGGTTGCCCCGCCCTACCTCCACCAGCATGCCGACGAGTAGCCGCACCATGCCGTATAAAAATCCATCCGCCTGAATTTCAATATGAATAAATGAACCATTCCGGTAACAGTGGGTGTCCTGAACCGTGACCCAGGAATGCTTCCGTCCAGAGTTGGCGCGATGGAACGCCGCCAGGTGGTGTTTGCCCCGTAGCGGATTCAGTGCTTCCTGAATCCGATGTTCATCTAAGGGAGCGTGATAGTAATGCCAACTAAACGGTCGCACAAACAGGTTGGGACAAGCGTCTGTATAGATACTGTACCGATACCGACGCCAAATCGCCGAAAAGCGAGCGTGCCAATTGGCGGGTACGGGGGCTGATGCCCGAATCAGAATATCCTCTGGTAGTCGGCTATTGAGGATATGCATCCACCGCTCTCCCGGAATCGGACGGCTACTATTAAAATGGGCGACTTGGGCAGCGGCATGAACCCCTGTATCAGTACGCCCTGCAGCGTGTAAGGTTACAGGTTTTCCTTCGACAGTAGACAGAACTTGTTCAATCTCCGCTTGTACCGTGCGATGGATAGGCTGTCGTTGCCAACCAGAGAACTTGGTACCCAGGTATTGAATCACCAGAGCGATGCGTTGAGTTGGCTTAACCTCGCACTCGGACATGACTTGAGTTCACACCAGCTCGATAATAGCCATTTCCGCATTATCCCCACGACGGCGCAGGGTTCTGAGTACGCGAGTATACCCACCGTTACGGTTGCCATAGCGATCATTCACCCCTTCAAACAAGGCATGAACTAATTGCTTGTCGTAAATATAACCCAAGGCTTGACGGCGAGACGCTAGGGAGCCATCTTTTGCCAAGGTAATCATTTTTTCCACTTGGGAACGCACAGCTTTTGCCCGCGTTTTGGTGGTGGTGACTCGACCATGACGAATCAACTCCGTAGCTAGGCTGCGGAGCAGCGCTCGACGCTGGTCAGCTGGTTTTCCCAGTTTGGGTACACGACGACGATGACGCATTGTCTTTTCTTCCTCTACAATCCCACAACAACGAAAACTTTTTCAATCGAATGGCTAATCGTCAACTCGATTAGCCATTTAGTCTCAATCCTTAAGTTGGTTTAGCCGATTTTTCGTGGGGTAATGTAATCCCCAAGCGTTTTTGCAAGGCGTCGATGACTTCTTCGGCAGACTTTTGACCAAAGTTCTTGATTTCGAGCAGATCCTCCTGGCTATAATCCAGTAAATCAGCAACGGAGTTAATTTGCGCTCGCTTGAGGCAGTTATATGCCCGCACCGACAGTTGCAGTTCTTCAATCGGAATTTGGCTGGTTGGATCTTCATCTTCAGGACGACCCACAGGCTCTGGCTTCAGCTCGATATCTTTCAGGGGATTGAATAAATCCACAAGAAGGTTAGCGGCTTGACTCAGTGCTTCCTGGGGTGACACGCTGCCATTTGTCCAAACATCTAAAATTAAGCGGTCTTTTTCCAGAGAACCGTCAACACGGGTATCCTCGACGCTGTAGTTGACCTTGGTCACCGGCATGAATACGGCGTCAAGTTGCAGGAAATCGACTGAAGATGTTTCATCACGCCCCCGTTCTACAGAGCGATATCCTTTGCCTCGTTCGATGCGAAACTCCATTTCCAGTTTTGCACCGTCGGCTAGGGTGGCGATATACTGACCGGGATCAACAAATTCTACGTCCGACGGTAGGTCAAACTGAGCCGATCGCACGGTTGAGGGTCCAGTGATCATCACTCGACCAATATGGGGACCGGGTGTATAACTTTTGAGGACGACTTCCTTCATATTCAGGAGAATTTCTAGGACATCCTCTCTGATTCCCGCAATGGTGGCAAACTCATGATTGACTCCCGCAATCCGGACTGCAGTAATTGCTGTCCCTTCCAGGTTAGACAGGAGAACCCTTCTCAGGGCGTTGCCAACTGTTGTACCTTGACCGCGTTCGAGAGGTTCTAGGACAAATTTGCTATATTGACTTTGATTCTTTAGTGTTTTAGATTCTACGCACTCAATCTGAAACTGCGCCACGGAGTGACCTCCCTCCTTTAATTCATAGGAACCCATCAAAAGCACCAAGCGAGTACTTTTGAATTGTTGTTGCGCCTAACCCACCATTTGGTACAAGTGGCACTAAGCAAAGTATTAGTGGTTGGCATAATTCGCTCGATGCTGACACTTGATTTTGTTGTCGAGTCGAGACGGATGGGGGTTAAACCAACGTGAAGGTTTGATTGAGTAAATCAAACTCTGGGTTTGGCTTCCCCAATTCCCGTTCCCAATTTCCCGATCCTAGACGCGGCGTCGTTTCGGGGGACGGCAACCATTATGAGGAATTGGCGTGACATCCCGAATTAGGGTAATTTCTAGTCCTGCCCCTTGTAGGGCGCGAATAGCCGTTTCTCGACCTGCACCAGGACCGCTAACCATTACCTCAATTTGACGCATTCCTTGGTCTGTCGCTCGACGGGCGGCGTTATCGGCAGCGGTTTGAGCGGCAAAGGGGGTGCCTTTCTTAGCTCCCTTAAACCCACTTGATCCCGCTGATGCCCAGGAAACCACATCACCTCGCGTGTCAGAAATGGTGACGATGGTATTGTTGAAGGTGGAGTGGATGAATGCCATTCCATTGGGAACGTTTCGTTTCTGCTTTTTTGTACCAGTTTTTTTAGTTGGTCGCGGCATATCGCTTTAGTTGGCTATCTTAATGATGGGTGTGAACTGAATAAGAGTGTTACTTCTTCGCTGGTGCTTTTTTCTTACCGGCAACGGCAATACGTCTACCCCGGCGGGTACGGGCATTGGTGCGGGTTCGTTGACCGCGCACAGGTAACCCTTGGCGATGACGACGCCCACGATAGGTTCCAATATCAACCAGGCGCTTGATATTCATGGCTTCCCAGCGCCTTAAGTCACCCTCAACCTGATAGTCGCCCTCGACCACCGATCGCAGGGTGGCTACGTCAGCATCGCTTAAATCCTTGACGCGGATATCCGGATTAACGCCCGTTTTTGCCAGAATTTCTTTGGAGCGAGATAGACCAATTCCGTAGATGTAGGTTAGACCAATTTCTATTCGTTTATCGCGAGGTAGGTCTACACTGGCAATTCTTGCCACGGTATTTTTCTCCCTTTTGCTGGTTTTGTGCTACAAATGAGTCTTATAGAGTCTGGTGGATTACCCCTGACGTTGTTTGTGCTTGGGGTTTGGACAAATAACCATTACTCGACCTCTACGTCGAATAACGCGACATTTTTCGCAAATTTTGCGGACGGATGCTCTAACCTTCATGGTTTTTTTAGTTACAACGCAAGCACATTATCATATCATTTTTTGGTTTTCGCGTCAAATAACTCCAGAAATCAACCCTACCGATTTTTATTTTTTGCGAAGTCGGTAGGTGATTCGCCCCTTGCTCAAGTCATAAGGGGTGAGTTCAACTTTGACGCGATCGCCCGGTAAGATTTTGATGTAGTTACGGCGAATTTTGCCAGAAATATGGGCAAGGACGTTGAAGCCATTATCTAAATCAACCCGAAACATGGCGTTCGGCAAGGATTCGGTTACCGTCCCTTCCATTTCAATTAAGTCTTGTTTAGCCAATTTTGTCGTTCCTCAATACAATTGGTCACTAATTACCCTCCACACAGATAGAGATTTGTCCAGGGAGTGTTAACTTATGTTATCAAAATCCTCCCACAAAGAGCCTGTCCCAATTCAGGGAAGCCTTAGAAATAGTAACGACTTACCCCAGAGGAGAACATCCCTCAAAAGTCAGACGGCGTTCGTTTTCCGGCTTGGGCATTGATAACTTAACTCGACATCACCTGCTTGAGAGAGTCTGTCACCTCCTCCATTGGTCTATCCCCATCAATCTCGCGTAAGATTGAGTGATCGCAGTAAAACTCAATCACCGGCGCGGTCTGTTGGCGGTAGACCTCTAGGCGTCGCCGAATCGTCTGCTCATTATCATCTTGGCGTCCCCGTGAGAGTAACCGTTTCAGGATGGATTCATCGGGGACATCCAAATAAATGGCATAATCGCAGCGCTGATCGAGATCCTGAAGTAGATTCTCCAGAAAAGCCGCTTGGCTGACATTGCGCGGAAACCCATCCAAAATCCAACCCGATTGAGCATCCGGTTGCTTGAGGCGATCGCGAATTAGATCCAGAATCAATTTATCTGGCACCAACTCGCCGCCATCCATATAAGACTGCGCCTTTTGTCCGAGTGATGTAGATGCGGCGATCGCACTCCTTAGAATATCCCCGGTAGAGATGTGAGGAATCTGATAAAGCTGAGCGATATGCTGAGCTTGTGTTCCTTTTCCTGCCCCTGGTGGTCCTAAAAAAACTAATCGTGTCATTGGTTATTTGTCATTCGTCCTTTGTCATTTGTCATTTGTCCTCTGTCAATTTGATGTCTTTTCTACAACGCGGATCAAATCAAGCTCTCACCTCTAGAGAAAACCTACAGATTTAGGGTTCATCAACACTGAACAAAGGACAAGTAACCAATGACATAGCCGCAATTTTACTGCTTAACCATACCCTCGTAACGCTGTGAAATCACATACGTTTGAACTTGTTTCGCCGTGTCAATTGCCACACCGACCAAAATCAGTAACGAGGTAGCGCCCAGCCCTCTAAACGTGGTCACTCCCGTCGCACTTTCGACAGCCGTTGGCACAACCGCCACCAGTCCCAGGAAAATGGCACCCAAAAATGTTAACCGATTCAGCACTCGCTCAATATAGTCGCTTGTCGCTTTACCCGGACGAATTCCCGGAATACTCGCTCCCATTTTCTTCAAATTCTGCGACATATCAACCGGATTCACGATCAACGACGCATAGAAATAGCTGAAAAAGAGAATTAACACCAGATACACCAGTACATACAGCCACGGCGTCGGACCATTCGGGCTGATATACAGTGCCACCTGATTTACCCCTTGCATGAGCGAACCTAAAAAGCCTTCACCTGTACCACCACGAGCAAAGCCAGCCAGAGACGTGGGCAGAATCAACACCGCTGAGGCAAAGATAATCGGCATTACCCCACCTTGGTTCAGTCGTAGCGGCAGATAGCTCGTCCGTTCTCGATAGAGGCGACGCCCAACTTGTCGTCTTGCCGAGATGATCGGAATCCGGCGCGTTCCCTCCTGCACAAAGACAATCCCGACAATCATTACCAGGAAAACCAGGAGCAAAATGACCACCTTACCTGCCATTTCTCGCCCTCCCGTCTGTGCCAATTCAATCGTTTGACCCAATGTCCGAGGCAGAACTGCCACAATATTGACAAAAATCAACAAGGATGCGCCGTTACCAATCCCGCGTTCGGTAATCACTTCCGAAATCCACATGACAAACATTGAGCCAGCCGTGATTGCCAGCACAGTTTCCACAAAGAACAGAGTTCCCGGATTTGTGGCAAATTGGCTGGCAAAGATTGCCAGACCTACACTTTGCAATATCGCCCAACCGAGGGCAACATACCGGGTAATCTGAGAAATTTTCCGGCGTCCAGCTTCCCCTTCATTCTTCTGCAAATTTTCCAGAGTGGGAATAGCTGCCGTCAGCAACTGTAAGATAATCGACGCATTAATATAGGGCAAAATCCCTAGGGCAAAAATTCCCAAAGCCGAGAATCCTCCCCCAGAGAAAAAATCTAAAATGCCAGCGATGGGAACGTTTCCACTTTGGATAGCTGTGGAAAGTTGTTCCCGATCAATTCCCGGTACGGGTAAAAAGACACCAAATCGGGCTAGAATCAACAAACCGATGGTCAAAAGCAACCGACCTCTAAGACCGGCAGCTTGTGCCATCTGCATAAATGTTTCTTGAGCCGTTGGAGCTTTATCTCGACTAACGACCATAACAAAAGGCTACCTCTAGAGGACACAGTGGTAAGGGGACTACGCCGCCACAGACGCCAACCCTAAAAAAAGTTACGCCTCAATCACTTCACAACTTCCGCCAGCCGCATCAATTTTTTGGCGAGCACCCGTCGTGAAAGCAGCAGCTTTAACATTTAGCGATACATTCAACTCCCCGTCGCCCAGAATTTTCAGTGGTCCGTCGTTAGTGGTGACGATACCCGTTTCCATCAGTGACGGTAAAGTCACCTCTGTATTGGCAGGGAGCGATGCCAACTTACCTACATTTATCGTAGTGTAATGTTTGGGATTAATCACCGTAAAGTGTTTTAGCTTAGGTAAGCGGCGGTACAAAGGCATCTGACCCCCTTCAAACCCCGGTCTTGTACCCCGACCTGATCGCGATTTTTGCCCGCGCATGCCAAAGCCACAGCTCGCACCTTGACCCGCGCTAATCCCGCGACCAACACGACGACGACGTTTCTTTGCACCTTCTTGGGGTGCTACAGTATGGATTCTCATAATTTAGATCGTTGTTAAACTGAAAACTCTCTCATTTAGGGCAGGTTTTGGACAAAGGTTACTATTCATGGCGAAAAGCGAGTCCCTAAACCCGCCCCTACACAATCAGACATAGAGCTTCTCAATTTCAACCCCGCGTTCTTGCGCCACTTCCTTGAATGTCCGGAGCGCATCTAGGGCATTGATAGCAGCTCTAGCATTATTTAAGGGATTATTAGACCCCAGTTGCTTGGCTAAGATATTACGCACTCCTGCCAATTCCAACACTGTCCGTACCGCGCCGCCGGCAATTACCCCTGTACCGGGTGCAGCAGGTCGTACCATAACCTTGGCACCAACAGCCGCTCCATTAGAGGGGTGAGGAATGGAATTCGACTTGGTTAACGGAACGTCGATGACTTGCTTTTTGGCATCGACAACCCCTTTGCGAACAGCGCCAATCACATCACTGGCTTTGCCCACACCAACACCAACTTGACCACGCTCATTGCCAACGACAACGATTGCCCGGAAACTTAATTTTTTACCGCCTTTGACCACCTTGCTAACCCGACGGATTTGAATAACCCGTTCTTGCCAGGCGCTGTCTTTTTCTTTAGCGCGGCTACTTTTGCGACGATTTGCCATAATTTAAATTTTGCTTTACTTACTTCTAGAAGTCTAACCCAGCTTCACGCGCCGCTTCTGCCAAAGCTTTCACGCGACCATGGTAAAGGTTTCCTCCCCGATCAAAAACAACCTGAGATATGCCTTTTTCCAACGCTCGCTGGGCAATTAACTGACCCACTTTAACCGAGGCGTCACAGGTGGCACTTGATTTTACCTCTGACTTCAGTCCAGGTTCTAGAGTAGAAGCTGCCACTAGGGTATGTTGTTGATGATCATCAATAATCTGCACATAAATGTGCTGATTTGAGCGAAAGACCGCTAATCTTGGGCGTTCAGAACTACCTTGGACTGTCCGGCGCACGCGCCGATGTCTACGGCGGACTGATTCTTTACGAGTAAGTTTCATTGTTACTTCTTACCTGCTTTACCAGCTTTACGTCTAATTATTTCACCGGCATAGCGAATGCCTTTCCCTTTATAAACTTCAGGGGGACGCACCGCACGAATTTTAGCCGCTGTGTTGCCGACGATTTCTTTATTGATCCCGCTAACAATCACGTTAGTATTCCCTTCAACGGCGAGTTGCACGTCTTCAGGAGGGACAATTTCTACGGGTTGACTATATCCGACATTCAGAATTAAGTTACGTCCTTGCACCTGGGCGCGATAACCGACCCCTTGGATAGCTAGACGTCTCTCAAAGCCTTTGGATACCCCTTCAACCATGTTGGCAACCAGGGTACGAGACAATCCGTGGCGCTGACGGGCAAGTTTGGATTCATCCCGCCGCCGCACTTGGATGGTTTCTCCTTCTTGTTCAACGGTGACTTGTTTCGGTAGAACTCGTTGGAGTTCTCCTTTGGGTCCTTTGACGGTAACCTGTTGACCTTCAATGGTCACGGTCACTTTATTGGGAATTGCTATCGGGCGTTTGCCAATACGCGACATGATTTTATACTCCTTATCCGGGCAAAAGAATTCAAAAGAGCTGAAGTGCTGATTTGAGCCGTGCTACCAGATGTAACACAGCACTTCACCACCGATTCCTTGTCGTCGGGCTTCCCGGTCAGTCATGATGCCACTGGACGTGGAAATAATCGCAATACCAATACCACCCAAAACTCGCGGTAATTCCTTGCGATTTTTGTAAACTCTGAGACCGGGTTTACTCACCCGTTTCAGCGCTCGGATAATGGGTTGACGAGTTTTTCCTTTGTATTTCAAAGAAATAACTAAGTATTTTTTGATGCCTTCCCCAGCTTCTTCAAACTCGGCAATAAAACCTTCCTCTCTCAAGACCTGGGCAATTGCACGGGTCATTTTTGTTGCTGGGACATTTGTTGTTTGATGCCGCACCAAGCACGCATTCCGAATGCGGGTCAGCATATCTGCAATTGTATCGTTTGCCGCCATTAGTTCCTTCCTATTCTTACAGGCTTATTTCTCCCGGAAAGGCATTCCCATCTCTTTGAGTAAAGCGCGACCCTCTTCATCGGTGTTTGCGGTGGTGATAATTGAGATATCCATGCCACGGATTTGATCGATACTGTCGTAGTCTATTTCCGGGAAAATCAGTTGTTCTCGGATGCCTAAGGTGTAGTTACCGCGACCGTCGAAACTGCGAGGGCTGATCCCGCGAAAGTCACGAATTCGCGGCAGGGCTAAGCTAATTAGGCGATCCAAGAACGAGTACATCCGTTTTGAACGCAGGGTCACCATGACCCCCACGGGCATTCCTTCACGGATTTTAAATCCCGCGATCGCTTTTTTAGCACGGGTGACCACAGGTTTTTGACCGGTAATGATCGCCAGTTCACTCAATGAGGATTCCAGGGCTTTAGCATTTTGAGATGCTTCTCCTAATCCCCGGTTGACGGTGATTTTGGTCACACGCGGGACTTGATGGATGTTTGTATACCCAAACTGTTCTTTAAGTTTGGGAACAATTGTGTCTTGATAGAGTGTTTTCAATCGGTCAGACATGATGGTTATCCTTTTTCCCTGGGCTTTGTCAGGGGGTGTCTTATGTCCTTTGTCTTATGTCCGTTGTCATTCGTCCTTTGGGATGAATCAAAGGACTTGGCGAAGATATTAGTCGATAATTTCACCCGTTTTCTTCAGCATTCGTACCTTACGTCCCTCTTCAGTCAAGGTGTAACAGATACGACTTGCCACTTTTTGCTTTTCCGAATACAGCATGACATTGGAACTGTGAATCGGGGATTCAATGGTAGCAATTTGACCTGTTTCCCCTTCTTGCTGAGGCTTAACGTGTTTGGTTTTAATGTTCACGCCTTTGACGACAACCTTACTGTCTTTAGGTAAGGTTTGCAGAATTTCTCCGACCTTACCTTTATCGTGACCACTAATCACTTGCACAGTGTCGCCTTTTTTAATGTGCATTTTGTAACGCGGTGGCGCATTTTCTGTCTTTTTAGCCATCAGAGTACCTCCGGCGCTAAGGACACAATTTTCGTGTAATTTCTTTCCCGTAGTTCTCGCGCTACTGGACCAAATACACGAGTTCCTCTGGGATTACCTTCTGGGTTAATAATCACAGCCGCATTATCGTCAAAACGAATACTCATGCCGCTTTCCCGGCGCAATCCTTTACGAGTGCGGACAATAACCGCCCGAACCACATCGGACTTTTTAATTGCCATGTTAGGAATCGCATCCTTCACCACAGCAATAATCACGTCACCCACACTACCGTAACGTCGATTTCCAGAACCGACGACGCGAATGCACATTACTTTACGCGCACCGCTATTGTCAGCCACATTTAAATAGGTTTGTTGTTGAATCATCTGATTTGTGCTCTTGATTCAGAGTTATGAGTTTTGAGGCAAGTCGGAGTGGATTTCACGATGATCGTTTCTCACCGATTCGTGAACATTTAAAACCCAAAACCAAGTTCCTTCGAGGGTGGCGAAGGGTCAATACGCCTTAATTAAATTGAGGCACTATTGAGAATATCCGTAACCTGCCAGCGTTTCGTGCGACTGAGAGGTCGGGTTTCTTGAATGCGGACGCGATCGCCTTCTTGGCAGCGATTTTCTTCATCGTGTGCCTTGTATCGCTTGGTATTGACAACAATTTTGCCGTACTTCGGGTGGGGCGATCGATTTTCGACAGCAACAACCACGGTTTTATCCATTTTGTTGCTCACAACCAAACCAACTCGTTCTTTAACTGCCATCGCGGTTTACTCCTCTTCTTTTGCCTCAGATGGTGAGGATTCAGGGGTGACTTCAGTCGCCTCGGGTTCACTCACTGACTCTTGCTCATCGGCTTGAACCGACTCTTCTACCTCGGTTTGAGGGGGTTGAGTCGTGGCTGTAGCCGTTGTCGCTGCATCGGCTGAATCACTCACCGTTTGCGTTTGTGGGGTTGTCTCTTCAGACACTGCTGCCAATTGTCGCTCTCGCGCGACAGTCATCATCTGAGAAATGCGATGTTTGAGATGCTTAAATTGATGGGGTTTTTCCAAACGGCGGGTGGCTTGTTGCAACCGCAGTTGAAATAGCTCACGCTTGGCAGCTAAAATTCCATCCGCTAACTCTTGATCGCTTAAGGTTCTGGCGTCGTCTATTTTGGGCAAAGGCATAAATACTTATTCCCCTTCACGAGTAACGAACTTTGTTTTAATGGGAAATTTGTTAGCCGCTAGACGCATGGCTTCACGGGCAAGGGGTTCGGGTACACCCGCGATTTCATAGAGAATTCGACCGGGTTTAACCACAGCTACCCAATATTCAGGTGACCCTTTCCCGGAACCCATACGAGTTTCAGCGGGACGCATGGTCACAGGTTTATCTGGAAACACACGAATCCAGATTTTCCCGCCCCGGCGAATATAGCGAGTCATGGCTCGACGACCCGCTTCAATTTGACGCGCCGTAATCCAAGACGGTTCAATCGCTTGCAAGCCAAAGTCCCCAAAATTGAGGGAGTTGCCGCGAGTCGCTTGACCTCTCATCCGCCCGCGATGCTGTTTGCGAAATTTTGTACGTTTAGGACTTAACATAGTGATTTTTGTCCGTTATCAGTTAGTCGTGATTGTTTCTCCTTTGCCTGTTGTCACCTGCTTCAGGACAAAAGACAAAAGACTATTCATTGGAACGATCTTCAAATTGCTGGCGACGCCGTTGTTGACGGCGACGGGGTTGAGCGGTGGGCGGCGGGGCGACATCTTCGGTAGACGGAATGATTTCGCCTTTGAAGATCCAAACTTTCACGCCGAGAATCCCATAGGTAGTGCTAGCGGTACGGTAGGAATAATCAATATCCGCCCGCAGGGTATGCAGGGGAACTCGACCTTCACGAGTCCACTCCGTTCGCGCTATTTCCGCCCCATTCAGGCGACCACTCACTTGCACTTTGATGCCTTGGACATCTGCCCGCTGCGCCCGTTGAATCGCTTGGCGAACCACTCGACGGAAGGACACCCGGCGTTCGAGCTGTTGGGCAATATACTCCGCAATTAGCTCCGCATCGGCATCCACCCGAGCGACTTCAATGACATTGATGCGAATTTGACGATTGCTCCCCAAAAGGTCTTGGAGACCTGTACGCAAGGATTCAATGCCACTACCGCCCCGACCAACCACGACACCGGGTCGGGCTGTATGGACTTCTAAATCAATTTGATCGGCTTTGCGTTCGATCCGGATCATCGAAATTCCGGCGTTACTCAGGTTTTTTTCGACATATTGTCGGATGATGTAGTCCTCTTGCAGGACTTCTGGGTAACGCTTGGTATCAGCAAACCAACGGGAGCGATGCTCTTGAGTGACACCTAAGCGAAAACCAATTGGATGAATTTTTTGTCCCACGAATCCTTCCTTTACTTTTTGTTTATCCGTTGTCAATCGTGCATCATTGATGACGATTAACTAGTCCTCAACTTGGGGTGAAACCGCCACCGTTATATGACAGGTTGGCTTGCGAATCTGATAAGCTCGACCTTGAGCTCTGGGGCGATAGCGCCTAAAGCTGGGTCCCATATCAGCCGAAGCATGGCTAATCACCAAGTTTGTTGGATCTAGACCCGCATTATGTTCGGCATTCGCCACGGCGGATCGTAGGACTTTCAGCACGGGTTCGCACGCCCGGTACGGCATAAATTCTAGAATAATCAGGGCTTCGCGGTAGGAACGTCCGCGAATCTGATCAAGAACCCGCCTAACTTTCAAGGGGGACATGCGAATGTAACGTGCGATCGCTTTGGTTTCTACTGTTGTATCTATCGTCGCCATAGTTTTTGTGATCTCTAATGGGGGAGAGCGAGATAAAAGCTGCCAACTCCGCGTCGATTAACGCGCCCGGCGATCGCTTTTAGAATGACCGCGAAAGGTACGAGTTGGGGCAAATTCGCCCAGTTTATGCCCCACCATCTGCTCATTGATAAAAACCGGCACATGGGTTCTGCCATTATGAACGGCGATGGTATGACCCACCATTTGCGGCAGAATGGTTGAGGCGCGTGACCAGGTTTTAATTACCTGCTTTTCGCCTTTAGTATTCAAGGCTTCAATCTTACTCAGAAGACTGTCGGCAATAAATGGACCTTTTTTTAACGAACGACCCATAATCTCAATATGGTAAATGGTCAGTGATTGGATGCAAGCGTTAAGCTTGACGCCCACCCCGTCCTCGCTTCGAGGATTTGCGCCGACGGCGGACAACTAAAGCCGTGCTTTGTTTTTTCGGCTTCCGAGTTTTAGCACCCAAAGTGGGTTTACCCCATGGTGTGACTGGACCTGATCGACCAATAGGCGCTCTGCCTTCACCACCACCATGGGGGTGATCAACCGGGTTCATAACGCTTCCTCTGACTTTAGGACGGCGTCCTAAGCGACGGCTACGACCGGCTTTCCCTAAACTGAGGTTACGAGCATCACTATTCCCCACCTGTCCAATCGTGGCATAGCAATTTCGCTGCACCATGCGAACTTCCGTCGAGGGTAGCTTCAGCGTGACATACTTTCCTTCTTTGGCAACGACTTGGGCACTTACCCCAGCCGCACGGACGATTTGACCGCCTTTTCCGGGTATCAGTTCTACGTTATGCACGCTGGTTCCTAGAGGGATATTGCTCAGAGGTAAAGCATTACCCACCTCAATCGGAGCATCGGGTCCAGAAATCACAGATGCGCCCACTTCTAAACCAGCCGGATGCAAAATATAGCGTTTTTCGCCATCCTGATAGTAAAGCAGGGCAATCCGGGCGTTCCGGTTAGGGTCATATTCAATGGATGCTACTTTAGCCGGAATATTGTGCTTGTTCCGGTGAAAGTCGATGATGCGGTAGAGACGCTTGTGTCCACCTCCTCGACGCCGACTGGTAATCACCCCCCGATTATTGCGACCTTTGGGACGGTGATTAGATGTCGTTAGCGATTTTTCGGGTTCATCGCGAGTAATTTCTGCAAAGTCTGAGATCGTAACCTGACGGGTACTAGGGGTATAGGGTCTATAACTACGAGTTCCCATAAAACTATCCTTTATTTGTCTATGTTATTTCCAACTCGGTCGGGGCGGGTTTAGTTACATCGGGGTTGGGTCAAAAACGATAGTTGTGAAACCCGCCCCTACATTCATAAAACCAAATTCCTTGAACCAAGCGAAGGGTCAAAACTGTTTTATACGTCTGGGAACAGCGTGATTGAGTCTTCAGGCGCTAAGGTGACAATTGCCCGTTTATACTGGGGCTTGTACCCGATAAATCTGCCGACGCGACGCTTTCTGCGAGGTGGCATTAAGGTATTTACACCCGTAACTTTGACATCAAAAAGGCTTTCTATTGCCGCTTTGATTTCAGGTTTAGTGGCTTTGGGAACAACATCAAAGACGTATTTGTTATCTTCTAGTAGCAATGTGGCTTTTTCAGTCACAATTGGGCAAAGCACCATGTCTGCCAGGTCGCGGGGGTTAGTAGATTTAGTCACTGTAAACCTCCTGAATTTTGGCAAGGGCTGTATTGGTGGTGACAATTTTGTCAGCGTTCAATACATCGTAGACATTTAAGCTGTCAGCATAGATTAGCTTGAGGCTTGGCACATTACGCGCTGACAAATAAACCTGCTGTGCGGGTTGCGGTAGAATCAACAGGACTTTTTGATTGGGATCAATTCCCCAACGCGCGATCGCGTCCATCAAGTCTTTGGTTTTAGGACGGGGCAGTTGATCGGCAAACTCTTCGACCACAATCATATCCTCAGCTCGACCCTGCAATGCTGTTCGCAGTGCCAAGCGCCGCTCTTTACGGTTCATCTTCAGGTTATAGTCTCTAGGCTTGGGACCAAAGATGATGCCCCCACCGCGCCACAAGGGTGAGCGGTTTGAGCCAGCCCGAGCGCGACCGGTTCCTTTTTGCCGCCACGGTTTACGTCCGCCCCCTCTAACTTCGGCGCGGGTTTTCGTGGATGCGGTTCCTTGACGAGCATTGGTCATTTGTCTAACTAATGCTCGATGAACAATGTGAGACGCACTATCTTCTTTGGCGACTTTCAGCTCCAGGGTTGCCTGTCCCACTTCTTCCCCTTGCCAATTTCGCACTATACAATCGACCATAGTTTTTAGTCCTTAGTCTTTATTCTGGTTGTTCAAGATTCATCAGTGGACATCAACAATGAGCCATGAACCCTGAATAACTATTTCCCGACTTTATTTGTGGGTGCAATGTTTAAAAGCGCTCCTGGCTTACCGGGAACTGCCCCTTTAATAATCAGTATGTTTCGCTCTGTGTCTACGCGCACCACCTGTAGTTTGCGAATGGTCTGACGTTTACCGCCATAACGACCCGCCATTTTTTTCCCAGGGAAGGTACGACCGGGCGTTGTTCCTGCACCAGTGGAACCGGGTAAGCGGTGGTTTTTTGAACCATGCGCCATAGGTCCGCGCTTAAAGTTATGGCGTTTTTGATAGCCAGCAAAACCACGACCAATGGTCTTTCCAGAGACATCCACCAGTTGACCCGCACTAAATATCTCGACGTTGACGAGTTGACCGAGTTGGAATTCGTCGGTGCTATCGAGGCGATATTCGCGCAGGTGACGTAAGGGGGGAGCCTCAGATTTGGCTAAATGCCCCTTTTCTGGCTGATTAACTGCCTTTTCTTTAACTTCGTGATAGCCCAGTTGTACAGCACTGTAGCCATCCGTTTGCTTGGTTTTGATTTGAGTCACCCGACAAGGACCCGCTTGAACGACTGTGACAGGAAGGGCGCGTCCTTCCTCGTCAAAGACTTGGGTCATGCCGAGTTTCGTGCCGAGGATACCGACAGACACTGGCTTCTCCTTTCTAGACGGTACAGCGAGGCAAATTTGGCGTTGATTCACAAGTGAATCCGCTAGTGCCTCAGCAGGTTATCTTCCTGACTAATCGACAGGGATTTCCTCGATTGAGGGTAATTCTTGCCTGGTTAGTTGTGGAAAGTTTGGTTAGTACTGACTAACCGCGTCGCCTTGGAACGCTGGGACTTAAAGAGTTATCTCCTCAGTATCCCCACGAGGCGAATGGCAATTGCCAAAGGTCAGAAGCTGTTACTACAAGCGCCTTATGGCTTTTTTACCTGAGTTCACTCGAGTTCTACAGTAGAACTAGCTGATCTCAACTTGGTGGTTTGACTGGATAAATCCAAGACCACAGCTTCTGTTGACCTGAGTTGCGATCGCGCAACTGGCAATTTGGTCACAATTGCTCAGTATAGAATAATTCCCTAACTTTGTCTAGGAAATTGGCGACAATTTTATGAATCTGAGTCAGCTAGCCTCGAAAGCCGCACCAATGGGGGTGTGTAGAGGCGATCGGCTTGTAGCGGCTATCCTATCCCATCAGAATAATTCAAAATTTGAGTGATTGGAGTGGCATCGGGGAGCAATCGCTATTTTTACGCTTCTGTGATGGTTTCTGTTTAAGTGGGTAGTCCTTTTGATACTTATCCCGAACAGGCGGAACGAATAATTAAGGACATTAAAGTTATTTCGGCGAACCTAATATTATTCCGCCAGCTTCCCCAGATCCCTATCCTCACCACCAGACTTATTCACCAACCCCTAACTAACTTCCCCCACCCACAGCTAGCAAAATCTGACCGATCATAAAACGGGGAATACCTTTTATACGGTGCATAAATTGACAAACCTTTGACACGAGAAAATCTAAGTCCTGACGTCACATTCGCCACAACTAACCTCGGCTCCATTTCAGGAGTGATTAAATCCATGACTTCATCTAAAACTGTAGTTAATTCCGTACTATCCCCCACATACTCATCCCGTATAAGCTTCATAAAATCATACAAATCCACACAATCTTTATCTTTAAAACGCACCACTTGACGTTTAGCGTAGGATAGCGCCTTCTCCAGATAAAAATCCTTTTCAGCCAATAATTGACGCAAAACAGACGCTAATCGCCCCACCGCCTCTACCAGTTTCTCAACCACCATCAAATTAGTCGCCGATTGCGTAATCTGAGGTAAACTTCCCCGCGAATCTTCCTCATAGTAGCGCCCATACTCCTGCACAATTAACGTCGCCAGTGCTTCAGGTGTCATCCCCGCATCCCTGGTTAAACCGCCCAAAATCGCCGTATAGGGCCAACCCGACAGCGGTTCAACCTCTTGGGAACCCACCATATAATTGGCATTTGCCCGCAACTGATACGCCACTTCCACCATGCTCATCAGACAAGCATCCATACCAATCAAACTCACCTTTTGCCCCGTCTGCTCCTCGGCTTGCCGAAACGCCTGCTGAAGTTTAGTATTATCAAGAAAGTCTAAGGAGGAATCATCAAACGCGATCGCACGCGATTCCCCATCCTCCAATTGCATTACCTCTAGGATTGAGGAGAGGAAAAACGCAGACGACAGTTGAGTATTACGACTGAGAGAGCGTACTTCATCATCACTCGCCCCCAGCCGAAACCCACGATTTCGGGCAAAGGCGTAAATATCATCCTCTTTCCAGCCTGTGCCATGATTCCACAGGATTACCGCATAATATTGTGCTGGATAATTCTCGATTCCCCAAACAATAAAATCCCGTAACGAACCCGGATCACCCATATTCTGTTCCGAGATGTTTTCGACCACTCGTTGTTCACCCTGGGGACGGATATAAATACGATAGGTATGATCGCGGTCAGAAAGGGTATCAAACTGTACCAGGATAGCCACCTCATCAGTAGAGCCAACCGCTTCCATTTCCCGAATATCTTGATAGCCTTGCTCCTCCATCGGAGCTATTAGTTGCTTTCCACCCTGCAGTTGCTCGAAAACCTTACCGTTGTCCCCCGCCATGTAAACCATCCATGTCCAACGGCGATTCGTTTGGGTCATAGTTTACTCTTTAACTCAGCAAGCAGTTCCTCGGCTTGGGTGACATTCCGATCTTGGATGCTCAATGCCAAATTGTCCAGATTCTCCCGCAGCAACCTGTCAGATGTTCTCTCTATCACCCGTCGCAGTCGGCTCAATTCCTCCTCTAACTGGAACAAACGACTGGTGATTGTATCTTCCTCTCGATGCACCTGCGCCTGTTTCCACTTTTCTTCTACCTCTTGGGGAGTCAGGCGATAAAAGCGATCAAATGTCTTCTCCACAGGTTGACCCTCGGTGCTGGTATCTTCGGCGCGAACATGGAGGATACCATCATGATCCACCTTAAACATACAATTAACCCGAACTTCCCCAGCCGGACGAGTCGTGGCTAAATGAAGCACCACTTCGCCAACCAACTCATTATCCGCCGCGATCGGTCGTTCTCCTTGATAAATGCGAAAGCGAATACTCTCTTGTCCATCGCGCTGGGTGGTAAAGGCTTGGCGTCCCTTGCGCCATTTGGTCACAGGAATCTGTTCGTTGGCGCGAATGATCACATCCATCTGACCATTGGCTAACTCCAGTCCCAAGGACAGGGGTGTCACATCCCATAATTCCACCTCTTCCCTGAGATAGCCACACAACCTCGCGCCCAGAACCGCCGCCCCCCTCGCCACGGCTTCATCAGGGTTAACTGAATCATTAATGATCCAGCCATAGCGATCGCGCAATGCTACTTTGACGGCGGGAAGTCGGGTTTGTCCACCAACGAGTAACACTTGGTTAATGTCACTTGGCTTCATTTTTGCCGTTTCCAGAGTGGTATCGCAGATAGTTAACGTCCGATCAATCAAAGGATGTACCAGGGTTTCTAGCTGGGTGCGGGTAAGCATCGCCTCCAATCCCAATGTGCGATCGCCTCTTTTCCAGACATTGGGGATACTTATGGCGTATTCTGGAGCTTGAGTCAGTGCAATCTTGGCAGTTTCGGCTATGTTTCGCAGGCGCGATCGCAGGGTATTATCGTCAAGGGATAACTCCACCCCATGCTGCTGTTGGAACGCTTCCTTCATCCAGCCAACAATTGCCCAATCGAAATCATCGCCGCCTAAATGGGTATCGCCACTCGTCGCCTTCACCCGAAACAAACCCCGTTCAATCCGCAAAATTGAGATATCAAACGTACCACCCCCCAAATCGTACACCGCTACCGTCTGGGGTTCTCCACCTAAACCAAACGCCAAAGCCGCCGCCGTCGGCTCATTCACAATTCGGGGAACCCGCCAACCCGCCAGTTCTCCGGCTTCCTTGGTGGCTTGTCGCTGGGACTCGCTGAAATAGGCGGGAACTGTAATCACCGCTTGGGAGATTGGCTTACCCAAAATAGCCTCAGCATCCTGCTTAAGCTTACCCAGAACCTGAGCAGAAATCTGAGGTGGGGTAAACCGTTGTTCCCCAATTTGAACCACCACTTTACGCTGGACTTCTTCAATACCGTAGGTGACTTGGGTTTGGTCATAGCGTACCCGTTCATCCCGAAACGTACAGCCGATGAAACGTTTAACCGAGTAGACGACTTGACTGGGATGGCTGGTGATGCGATCGAGTGCAGATTTCCCGACGATAGGTTGACTGATTTCCGGGTCAAACATGACAACCGAAGGGGTTATGCGATCGCCCTCTTGGTTACACAGTACTCTTGAGCCTCCGGTATCCGGTTCCCAGATAGCAATCGCTGAATTAGTTGTCCCTAAATCAATTCCCAGGATATCGACCTCGTTCACTGCTTATTCCTCGGCTTAGGCTTTTGACGTTGGCGTTCAGGTACTTTGGAAACGGCATTAGATCTAGTATGGAGGCATTGAACTCAAGTTTCTATCATCCGTTTTCTGATTTTCCTGTGATTATGGCACCGAGTTTTCCAGGGATGAACCCTTATTTAAAAAATCCGGCTTTGTGGTCAGAGGTTTACTCCTGGCTAATTTTTCAAGTAAGACAGCGATAAAACCAGCACTCCCAAGTAAGCAATCATTTGCACCTGGTCTAAGCCTCCACCTTAAATGGTACGCTCTCAGAATTCATGCTCCTCGATTACTAAATCATTATGACCGTGCTGGACAGAAAGCTAAATATGGAGGTGAACTCTTTCCATCAGACCAACCCATCGGCAATTACGGAATGGATTCTTTTGAATTATTTCAGCAAGATAGAAAGTACAATAAAAAAGGGATTATTGCCATAGATTTAGTGAGGTTGAGCTTATGATTAAAGATGAAAAAGAGTATACAGTTACTCAGAAGATTATCGGAGAATTTGAAAAGTCTATAGCCGCAATAGAGAGAGATGAAGCCAGAAAAAAAAATGACCCTGACGGCTGGGATCTGATGAGAAGTTCATTACAATCTCATCTCGATAAATTAAACGCAGAAATCGCTGAATATGAAAGACTTACATCTCACGATAAGCACAGTCCTATTGTACTGAAGCTCGACGATCTTGACTATTTACCGCAAATTTTAATTAAAGCGCGTATGGCGGCTAAACTCAGTCATCAAGAACTAGCGAACTTAGCTGGACTTACGGAAGAGCAAATTAAACGCTATGAAGGTAATGATTACGAAGATGCCAGTTTCCTGGATGTCAGATTTGTAATTGATGCCCTAGATATTAAAATTCAAAACGGGGAGTTTTTAATTCCTTTAGATACGCTGAGAAGAACCCCAATTACTAAAGAAGAATTGCTAACGTCTCAGACAAAAAACCGGGATTGATTGTTGAGTTTGGCAAAGTAAAGTTTTAAGGTTATCTTCTATGAAGCTGCGTGATTGGTTTAAATATTCAGACAGGGAAAAGCCTCCTTACAATCCTACGGCTGGTACTTCAATAACTTTTGAAATAGGCTGGAACTCCGATGATCAATTTAGCTTTGGAGACTATTCCCAATATAGAGATATTAAGCTATATTATATGCTTTAGCTCGATGCGATAAGTTAAAATGAGGCTGAATACTTTGGCAAATCTTTAAATTCAGAGAATGCAGATTAGCGTTGAAGTCTCAGATGAGTTGGCACTCCGATTGAGTCCATTGCAAGATCAGTTACCGCAGATTTTAGAACTGGGGTTGCGGGAATGGAATGGGGATGCTCAATCGGGATTTTCTGGACTGACAGACGTTTTGGAGTTTTTGGCGAATCTGCCAACTCCAGAGGAAATTTTGGCACTGAAGCCATCTCCGGTGTTGCAGCAGCACATCGAACACCTGCTAGAAAAGAATCGGACAATCGGGTTAACAGCCCAAGAGGAGCGATTGTGGCAGCAGTATGAATATGTTGAACATTTAGTACGGGTAGCTAAGGGCAAGGCATTACTGAAGCTTAAGGCAACATAAAGGATGAGCAAGGCTTATGTTTCTGCGGCACTCAGTATAAAACGCGAATCCCGCAAAGGGAGGAGAAGCCCACAGTCTAATCTTTGATTGACTGTGGGAGTACGTCACACGCTTAGTCTATGAACGTGCCAATCATGCTCGTGAGTAACGGTAACAACTCAAACCGCAAGGTGTTCCAATCCACAAATGCGTCTCACCAGCATCACCTGTGCTAATCGCGATCGCATTCACTCGATTTGCCCCTAAGCCACTGGTGTGAACGTCGAATTTATCTACCTTCCAGCCCTGATCCTGACTCACCAAGCGGAATAATCCCCCATCGGTTCCCACCCACAAACGGCGGGTATTTTCATCCCAGGCTAAGGCTGTAATCGAGCGAGGCTCAACCTCAGATACCATCTTCCACTTGTCAAACGTACCTACATACAACCCCTGAGTCGTCCCCACCCAAACCAACTCCGACTCATCACCCGGAATTGCCAACAGCGATCGCACTTCACTATCGCCTAAAATACCCTTAACTCGGCTCAGTTGCCCAGTCTCCGGTTCATACCTCAATAATCCGGCTGATGTTCCCAGCCAAACGTGGTTTGTCCCGGCTGTTACCGCTTGCAACCATCCTCTCACGGGCAATTCCTGAACCGAAATGACCTGTACCCAGGTAGAGTCTTGATATCGATACAAACCTTCTAAGCCAATCGCCCAGTATTGAGAAACGCCCACTGTTAACCCCAACATCGGTTGAGCAATTTTGGGTGTGGCGTCGGGTTCAGCTTGTTGGGTTATCTGCTGCAAACCACTTGACAAACTTGCCACCCAAACCGTCTCTTGATCAGGATCAGTAACAATTGCCCGGATATCCTGGGTTCTCAACCAACCATAGCGCCGCCAACTCTGTGTGAATAAATCTAATCGAAATAAACCACCAGCCGTCCCTATCCATAAGATAGAGCGTTCGGCTAATCGCTGCACCGATAGCGCCTGCACCAGATTACTGAACGTCGCCGGAGACTTATCGCGGGATGGTAAGCCAATTACATCAGGAGGTGTATCCGTTAAGTGTAACTGTATCCCATCTTCACCCCGCCGTAGTCCATCATGAGTACCAATCCACACCTGCTGATCATTGACGGCTGCCAAACTGGTGATTGGGATATTAAGTCTCTTGTCTCCCAGAGGAGTCCAGCCTGTTTCCGTCGCCAAGCCCACTCGTCCCCCACAAGCCGCCCAAACGCCTTGCTCCGTAGCCGCCATCGCCGTGATTTCACCGCCGATTGTAGAATCGATTGGGTGCGGTTTACCTGTGGTTAGGTCAATTCGCACTAATCCTTTGAACCTCCCTAACCAGAGATTGTTACCTTGAAGCGCTAAGGTTAGGATATCCGGCTGGACGCGATCGCTCAACCGTTCCCAGCCTGAACCCGAATCACAATAGACGCCTTGAGCATTACACAGCCAGATCGTATCGTCATTGGCAATTGCCATCGCCCTGGGTGGATGACCAATCGGCGATCGTTCAACCGTCGGTTTCTCGTCTGGATGATTAATCCCATAGATACCGCTAACTGTGCCAACCCAAAGCTGTCCGGTAGAATCTAAGGTAAGACAGCTCACCTTGATGTCCCCTAGAAGGCGATAGGGATACCAACTCTCGTTGTTCAGATAGCTAAGTCCGAAATGTTCACTAGCCGCCCAAACTTGCCCCAATCCATCTACAGCTACCGCCACGACTGAATTACCCGGTAAACCATGTTCGCTGGCGTAGCGGGTAAAGCGATTTTCCTGCAACCGCCAACGCAGCACCCCACCTCCCGTCGCCAGCCACAACTCCTCCTGAACGGCGTCTAGGGTTAAATCTCGAATATGCCGCTGACTCGCCCAATTAAACCATTCTAAATGAGCCTTATCGCCTACCTTTTCCTCCTGGGGTCCCGCATCTGCGACGGGGATGGGTAAATCCTCACCGCCGATTGGCACAGGTAAGTCCAGTCGATAGTCTTGGCTGTTCATCAGTTACTCGTGCTAGTGATTCGCCCCCACTCTTCTCGGAGACTCTCTAATTCTGCTTGTAATTCGTAATTTTGGTCTTGTTGCTGTTCAATACATTGATTCAGAAATCTGCGCCAGTCATCTTGTCCTTTTTCACGCTGTTGCCATAATCCATAACGTTGGTCTTTTTGCAAACGTTCAGTCGCGCGGTTTAAGTTCTCCAACTGTCGCTTCAGTGCTTGTTCCCAAATCCTCAGACGGCGGTGCTGGTTGGCTAAATTCTCCTCGACACTGCGCTTTGTCCAGACGAACCCCCACGGTAACTCTTCCAACACATCCGCTAGACTCGCCGTGGGATCACTGCATAATCCCTGGAGATTTGCCAGTAACTCCCCATCTTCATCGTTCACCATTGGGTCTAAGACACGGAACAGATGCTCTAATAGCATATCTTTCTCAACCGCTTCTGGGTCTACTGAGGCAGAATCTATGGTTTCTTCCGCTTGGACATAGAATAATTGATCATTACCCTCATCCGACTCCAAGGAATCATCGGGGTCATGAGTAAAGCGGTCAATTTGAGTGCGAAGGGTAGCAATTTCCGTTTGCAGGCGCATCGACTGGCGGCGCAACCCACCGACTACCGCCTGGAATTCATCGTATACGGCTGCTAGATTGGCTTCCAATGGTGCAATGGTTTCCCGTGCGATCGCAATTTGTTGGCGCAGGTGTTGTAATTCCCTGAGTACGGTATCGACATCAGTTTGAGTAATGGTTGTCATCAGGCGCTCCCGATGGAGGCAGAAACTTGGGCAATTCCATAATTGTGAAGGATGTTGTGTTAGGCTCAAACACCTCTGGTTTCAACCCACCATCAACAATTCGTTTAGCTTGCTCTTCAACTCTGACGATGCTATCAGCGGCTTATAAACTTCACCCTCATAGGGTTTCCAGATATATCCCGGACTGAACGGTCGAAACTCTGGAGACAATTCCATCGCTTCGGATAGTGCTATGGCTAAAACCAGTCCTGGAAACGCCAAAGTAGAAGAGGATTCAACTAATTCAGTGTAAGTTCTAAACTCATCCACTTCCACACCCACTAAGGCATACCGAAACGTTGGAGCCGACTGTAAACGCTGATACAACAGAATACCGAGTTCTGTCATCAGATAAGCACTTTCCGGTGTATCAATGCCAACCTCACTGATACAACTTGGAGAAACTCGACACCACCAGTTCTCCTCAATATCTTGAAAAATTCCCACACGACATTGAGACTGGCTACCATTTGAGAGAACCCAGGACACTTGGTCAAAATGATGGGAAAATTGCTCGGCGACAGCTTGTTGCGCCCCACATTCAGCCGATAAGCTAAATATCCATGCCATTGCTGTTCTCCTATTGACTGTCTTAGCCCGTTAATTTCTCCCAATCATTCTGGGTACTCGCCAGTGCTGCTTCGTACTTCTCCAACAACATTGTAGCTTTTGGCAGAATGCTAACGTGGGTGGCACTATCTTGGACGGCTTCGAGATCTTGAGTAATTTTGCGATCGTCAATTTGCCAAAGGGGGTCTTTTCCTGTTCCTCCAAATGTTGCAGGTTTGCGGAATGCTGGCAAACTTTCAATTGAAAGGGATACAGACATTCCTTTTGTATTTCTGATGGCTACAGCTACAGGTTCACCTAACCAAGAATTGTGTTCTGCTTCTGGTCGCAGGAATCCCTGTTCATCCAACCAATTTCTAGGCATTTGTTCGACATCAATATCAATGCCAGGTCTGACTCCCAACAACCGAGCGCTACGTCCCACTTTGGGTTTACCGTTTTCCTCTGCCATGCCTCGATAGTAGAGTTTTGCCATCAGCCTTCTATAAGCAATAGCATGATTACCGCATCAATCATAATACCAAGCGGCACTCAACGAATACACAATAGCGAGTGAGACCAACGAATACACAATAGCGAGCGAGACGCTCGCTCTACAACGGTTTTACATTGTACTAGAAAACCCGGAAGGATTGCAGTATACAGAGTTAATTGGTCATCAATGTTCTAGCAGGTGCTTGGGCGATTCGATAATAGGGAGAACTGTAGAGTCCGTAGGCAAGCCCCAAGGGGTTATTGTACTCTTCTAAAAAATAGCGCCGAGTTTGATACAATGCCTCACCAATCATCATTTTTTCGCCGATGAAGAAGTTATAGAAGACTTTAGCAAAAGCTGCTGCAAATAAATCAGGAACTGGACAAGCCGTCGCAATCACAGCCGCCGCACCATGCTGAATGAATTTCTCTGGTAGGTTGAATGTCTTCCTCAAGTCATCAACCCCCCCGGCTGATTGACAAGCATTGAGAAAAATTAAGGGCTGACACTGAAAACTACCACTCACATCGCTAAAATTATAGGTTTCCAGTTCTATTTCTTTCGCCTTGTTTTCATCTTCAATCAGGGAGATCAATAAAGCATCCACCTCATCCTCATACTGCATACAGGGGCGACAATGGCAGGCAAAATGAAGGATATTGTGCTGAGTTTGGTAGAGGTGGGTGACTAACGCTTCACCATCGTCTAATTTTTGCAGTTCTTTGGTTAATTGCAGTAAATAGAATTTCCCCAGCGTTCTCACGACTTTTTCGATTTCTGGTCGTTCTTGGCGATGAGCTTGCTGGAGTCGGTGATGTAAGCAAAACAGCATATCTAAGGGTAACACTTGCTCTTGGGGAGAAAGTTTACCAGGAGCCAGGTTACGCGCAATGGGGTAGCGGAAGCCCCAAAACTGTTCCGCATCCCCTTTTTTATACTCCCCTTCGTAGAGAACTTCCCAAGGGAAAGGAATCAGCTTGGAGACAAAGATAGGCGCAAACGGCATTAATTTAGAATACTGAACAGTTGCTTGTTGAGCATCTTCATTGAAAAATTCTTGGTAAGCCCGTCGTCCCCATTTGGCTAATTTAATTAAATAGTGGTCTCGTTCTGCTGGCATTAGCTGTAACTGCTTGGTTTTATTAATCGTCCGTTCAATTTCCTTAAACGTCTGTAATACATTTTTAGTAAAATTCAGCAGCACTGTATCCGGTGCAGTTCGGTCAAAATCGCTAATACTAATTCGATAGGTATTCTCATTAATCAGAATCTCTAAGGGAAAAAACTTCGTTTGTGTTGGAATCGAACTGCTAATTCCTCCCACCGCTAATCACCTCCCTCGGCTGCAATTGTCAGCGAGAACATCAGGCTGTGAATAGGTAAGATTCCATCCATTAAGAAAACCTGCACTAAAGCCGAGTTTCCCACCATTTCTGGAGGAGCAACTAACGTAAACCACCCTAAATAATTTCCTGTGGGAGCCAAATTCATCGTAATGGGAGAATCGGGAGTCACCTGTAACCCGAAGGTTTTAACATGAGCTTGTAAATTGTCAAAAGTAAGGGTTTCAGCCACTTCGATAACTCGCTCCTCGTGCCA
>CAKZMA010001564.1 GCA_937127375.1 uncultured Coleofasciculus sp.
GGGCGCACCGACGTGCGCCCAATTTAACCATCAATCTATTCCACAATCTTAGCTGTGTCAGTCCAGTAAGCTGTCATGCATTTAAATTGGGTATTAGCAGCGAGCAAGATGCTCGCACTACAAGGATTGCGCCATTCTCTATTCCTTGTTCCCCATTCCCCATTCCCTGTTCCCCGTTCTCTCGTCTCATAATTTTATCCGACTACTGAGAGGATAAGATAACAGCTAAACCTGTCTCTTTCCGGGGGTCGATTGAGTGTATGTGGACAACACTGAGAAAACAACTCTGGCAATGGCGGGGTGTGTTCATTGCGGCTCCCAGTGTAGCCGGAATCGTCATCGGGTTACGTTGGGCGGGATGGCTGCAAGCACTGGAACTCGCCGCCCTGGATCAATTTTTTCGTTGGCGTCCAGCCGAAGCGATTGATTCACGGATTGTGATTGTTGAAATTAATGAGCAAGATATCCAAAAACTCGGCAACTGGCCCCCCTCTGATCAGATACTTGCCCAATTACTAAAAATACTCAAACAACAACAGCCCAGAGCCATTGGGTTGGATCTATATCGGGATTTGCCCGTAGAACCTGGGCATCAGGAATTGGTCGAAGTTTTTCAATCAACACCAAATTTGATTGGAATTCGGAAGGTAGCCGGAGATGCTGATGGAACAGCCGTTAATTCTCCGCCAATCCTAAACGAATTGGGTCAGATTGGGGCAAATGATTTGGTGTTAGATAGTGATGGTAAGGTTCGTCGAAGTTTACTGTCTCTGGGAACGCCATCTGGGGACATTATTCCGAGTTTTAGTACGATGTTGGCTTTGACCTATTTAGAGGCGGAAGGGATTACACTTGAGCAAGTCGATGAGGCGGGAACTCAGTATCGCTTGGGTCAAGCTATTTTTAACCGTTTCAATAAACATGATGGGAGCTATGTTCGGACAGATGCAGGTGGATTTCAGATCATCTCTAATTTTCGCAATCTCGGACAAAGGTTTCAGTCGATTTCGTTCACGGATGTTTTAGAGGGAAAAATACCAAACGATTGGGGACGCGAGCAAGTCATTTTAATAGGAATCACGGGTGAAAGTGTCGCCGATAACTTTTTCACACCTTTTAGTCGGGGATTGGTGAATCAAGCAGCAGGGGTGGAAATTCATGCTGATGTCGTGAGTCAGATGCTGAGTGCGGCGTTAGAAGGGCGTCCGCTGATTCAGGTTTGGTCGGAACTCTGGGAGGTTTTGTGGATCATAGCTTGGACGGTAGTCGGGGCAATTTTGACCTGGAGACAGCGTTATCGGGGAAATTTGACTTTTAAGGTGGTAAGTCTTATTTTCGTTGGCGGTGGCTTAGTTGGGGGCTGTTACTGGGCGTTTTTGCAGGGGTGGTGGATTCCTGTGGTTCCGCCGATTCTGGGGTTAACCGGGTCTGCGATCGCGATTATCGGGTATGTGGCTTACAATGCGAGTCAAATGCGCCAGATCTTTGGTCGCTATGTCACTGATGCAGTGGTGGCGAATTTGCTGGAGACGCCTCAAGGATTGCGCTTAGGTGGAGAAAACCACCAGGTTACGGTTCTATTTTCAGATTTAAGAGGATTTTCAGCAATTTCTGAGCGAGTGTCACCGGAGATGGGGGTGAGGGTAATTAACCATTACTTGGAGGTGATGACGGATGTGGTTGATCAGTATCAGGGTGTGATTAATGATTTCATGGGTGATGGAATGCTGATCATATTTGGTGCGCCGATTGAGCGAGAGGACGATTCCCAACGCGCGATCGCTTGTGGGATCGCGATGCAGTTGGCGATGACAGAGGTTAATCAGTACAATAATACCCTAAATTTACCGCCTTTAGAAATGGGCATTGGTATTCATGGGGGGGAGGTGTTAGCGGGGAATATTGGCTCACAAAAACGGGCAAAATATACGGTGATGGGGAGTCCAGTTAATTTAGCGTCTCGGATTGAATCCTATACCGTTGGCGGACAAGTTTTAATTTCTCAGGATTTGCTCAAACAGGTGGGTTCAATTCTTCGGGTGGATGGGGAATTGCACGTTCATCCGAAAGGATTTACTGAACCGATTACGGTTTATGAAATTGGTGGGATTGGCGGGACGTTTAATTTATTTTTGCCGAAAACAACAATAGATTTTGTTGTGCTGAAAAATAAAATACCCATACAGTATATAGTTTTAACGGGAAAGCATTTAGGACAGGAATTCTGTCAAGGAACAATCGTAAAATTATCAGCGAATGGTGCTGAAATTCACACCCAACGGTCTTTAGAATTGTTGAGTAATCTCAAGATTAATTTAGTGATGGGTACAGAAAAAGCAAAAGGATTGGGGGATATTTACGCGAAAGTCGTTGAAAAATCGGTAGATAGTCCAAATCATTTTGGTATTCGATTTACAGGCATTCCTCCAGAAATAGCAGCTTTACTTTCTTATTTACGTCAGGTTTCCTCAGATTGAAATAATTCATAATGCAGAAGGCAGACGATTTCAAGAGATTTTTTTTCCGGTATAAAGGGAATTAATTCAACAAATTCGATATTATTTCCAATTTTTGTAGGGGCGACCCGCTTGCATCAATGAACAACACCAGTCTATTCAATTAGATTGGGTCGCCCTCTTCTCAACCCACCAAATGATGGCAAAATTGTAGTGGCGTAGGGTGTGTTAGCGCAGCGTAACGCACCATTTATTAACTGAAATTGGTGATCTTTCGGGCGCACTTCAGTCATTGGTGTCAACTTGAGGTGAAAGTTAATGCTGGCAAGGTTTTAAGCTGTGTCTATCTACTCCTCAACATTTTCCCCCTCATCCCCTAACCCCTTCTCCCACCGTGGGGAGAAGGGGGATCGGATGCTCTTGCTCCCCTCTCCCCGGCGTGGGAGAGGGGCTGGGGGCTCACAAGGGTAGGTTTTTTAAGATGGGGGTTTAGGCTAGACTTGGAAGACAGGTAGACCATCACTTCGACTTCGCTCAGCGACCGTAGACAAGGAAGAGTGAGAACGAAAAATAGGGCGTTTCGGCTTTTAGAAGTTAGTTTGACCGAACCGAATTCTGTACGGTTTTTCCCCCTTGTCTTCTTTCCTTCCTTGTCCTCCTTGTCTTGTCCCAACCATAAAATAAAAAACCTACACCTGTCAGGGGGCTGGGGGTGAGGGGTTGAGCTTAAGTTGACACCAATGCACGTCAGTGCGCCCCTACGGTTGCCGTAATTCTATTTAATCAAATTTCGTGTATCAATCTACTGTACTTTATTACAGCGCTTTGCGCTCTCCATAAAGTACAGTAGATCAAAGTCCCCCTTTTTAAGGGGGATTTAGGGGGATCGACAATGTACCGCATAGCAGCGCAAACTGCTGTATAATTACGAATGCGATACCCGAATAGGTGGGTTAAAGAAAGAATCAGCAATCTTATCATTTGTAGAGACGTTCTATAGAACCTCTCTACTGGGACGCCGTTCCCGTAACCTGACAATTGACTGAATTTTGCCAACCGTCGTGAGGTGTTCCATTAGGAACATAAGCCGTCAACAC
>CAKZMA010001565.1 GCA_937127375.1 uncultured Coleofasciculus sp.
TAGTTAGTTGTCGAGATGTCGTTGACATTGCTGTATAAAGCGTGTACTTTAAGTATACGAGCAATTTACAATTCGCATACAGCCTATGGAGCAACCCTAGAACAAACGAACAGCTCCCAAGTCGGCATGACTACTGTGGATACCCCACTCAAGAAAAGGATTTCAAGAGAGTACCCATAGAAACACGCCGCCGATCCAATCCGGGTCAGAAGCCCACCCATGCATAACCATGCATGAGGATGACCCCCAGACAAGGAATCAAACAGAACCTGGGAAAGCTTAAAAAAGCATTTTTCCAGGACAGACCCCCTATCCGGCTAGAACCCATTCTAAGCCCAAGTCCGTAGACGCTTCTCACAAACAGCGTCTAACCCGCCATGCACATAGTCCAAAAAAGCCAGGGCTGACGCATAACCCCTCTCGAAAAGAGGGCAGATTGGAAAGCCCATCACCTATCTGCATTGCCATGAATAATTGGACAAGAAAACACGTAAATAACCAGAGCTTGGTAGCCCCGGTCTTTTAAGTCGGGGCGAAAAAGCGACATTGCGGCTTAAGCCGCCGTATTTCCTTCTAGCTAGTGTCGCGTATGATGTGGGTCATTGATGTACGCCATCATACGCGACGTGCTGACTTTTCCCGATGTGTCATAGAAATAGCTTCTAGTCCAAAGAGAGGTGCTTTTATTGTTTGGATGCCAGCAGATTCTAATCAAGTCAGACAAAGATACTCAGGCAATTCTTGAATATCTTTGTTCTGAGTCAAACGACCTGTACAACTGCGCTGTTTACTATGCTCGTCAGATTTGGTTTAAAACCGGAAAAATTGTTAGCGGTTTCGACCTGACGGCTGAAATGAAAACAAATCGTCATTTTCAGGCAGGTTACGCCAGCTCGATGCAGCAAACTTGCATTAATGTTGGTGAAGCTTTTAAGTCGTTTAAACAGCTTTTATCCAAAGCTAAGAAGGGGGAGTTAGAACAGAAGCCAAAGCCGCCAAGGTATCGAAAATCAGGGGGATTATTCACAGTCACCTATCCAAAACGATGGCTTAAGTTGAATGAGGGAATGATTCGATTCCCGTTAGGTAATCAGGTAAAAGCATGGTTTGGAATCAATGAATTCTTTCTACCCATGCCATCCAACCTTGATTGGCAAGTAATTAGAGAGATTCGGATTCTTCCCAGAAATGGTACATTCTACGCTGAGTTTGTCTACTCAATGCAGGCAGAATCCTATCAAATAGACTCGTCAAAAGCACTTGGATTAGACCCAGGTTTAAATAATTGGCTAACTGGCGTTAGTACTACAGGTGATAGCTTCATCGTTGATGGCAAGGAACTTAAGGCGTTAAATCAGTGGTACAACAAACAAACCTCAACAATGAAGGACGGAAAGCCTCAAGGATTCTGGTCTAGAACTTTGGCGCAAATTACTGAAAAACGTAATCGCCAGATGCGTGACGCTGTGAACAAAGCCGCGAGAATTGTTATTGATTACTGCCTAGCTAGCGGCATTGGATTAATTGTATTTGGCTGGAACAAAGGGCAAAAAAATTCTGCCAATATGGGAGCTAAGACCAATCAAAAATTCGTCTCTGTTCCGACGGCAAAATTGAAAGACAGAATCGGATGGATGTGCGAACAATATGGAATTCGGTTTGAAGAAACTGAAGAGTCCTATACTTCCAAAGCAAGTTTTCTCGACAAGGATGAACTTCCCAAATATGGTGAAAAACCCAATGAATGGAAGTCATCGGGCAAACGAGTAAAACGTGGATTGTTTCGCACTGCAACTTTTGGTTACATCAACGCTGATTGTAACGGGGCGGCGAATATTCTTCGTAAAGTAAAGGGAAAGCTTGGACTCGATCTAAGCCGACTTACTAGAGGCGTTTTGACAGCGCCCATTCGGATTAGACTTTGGTCTATCTGATGCAAGAATCTGCGCCTATGAAAGAGCGCAGAGTGTCAAAACAAATTTAGCGTACAGAACCGCCTCACCCCTACCGCCAGAGAATTATGGCAGTGGCTGCTGGATGAAATGCCCGAAGGTAGCAAAGAAATTATCGACCTGCGTGATTTCAACAAATGGGTTAAACGAACACGCGGTTTCCCCCACGATCGCAAAACTGTTAAAACTGCCGCTCAACAGCTATTGGACAAAGGGGTACTCACCCAAGCTAAAAGCTACACCGCCTACGTTTGGAAATGGAGGCTTGAACCGATTCGCGTCCTCATGCCCCCCCCTTTTCGCAAACCGCAGCAAAAATCGAATTTTCAGTCAGAAATTCCCAATTTAGACCCCTCAAACCCGCAGTCACTAAAGGACGAGTACCTAACAACAACAACGGATCTAGAAGATGCCCAAGCTGGGGAGTTTGAGCAAAAGTTACAAGCGTGTCAAAAGGCGGGGATTTACTACTACGCAAAGGATGCCCAGTTTCTGCATGGTTTTTCGTTACAAGAGGTTCTCAAAGCGATTATCTATTTTCTGTTTAATCGTGATGGAGTTCGCCACCCAGAGGGATGGTTTAAGGTCTGCCTCGAAGATAATTGGGCAGGAAAAGAAAAAGAACGGCATCAACTCCGCGTTCAGTGGTCTGCAGAGGGGTTATTTGAAGCCATCCGCTATTGCAATCAAAAGATGGGGATGGCGTGACTGGTATTTTCTAATTCCAATAGCCCTTGTTCCCGAAGCGTTTGAGACTATCAAGCTAACCACTTTGACTACAAACTGCGGCTTTTATTTTGGGTATGGGTTTAGCTATGAGTTTATGGTCGTTGCAGGAGTTTTACCGAGCGCTGCTTATAACTGAATAGCCAGCAAGCATTAAAGGGTATCTCGATAAGTTCACTGTTTTCTTTATGTTTATTCACATAGGATACGGGTGTCTTTTTCACACAACGTTTGGCAGTATGGCTCAATCCTCCTTGCTTATCTAGCCGGTATAGGTATAGCAAACCATCTGACTGATACCAACCCGCAACCATGGCGGGTGCTACATCAGCTAGCATCAGCAAGCGCTGGGCTTTGCTGTAGTCAATGATTGCCGAACAGAAGCATCGAGAACTTGTCAGTCGCACCGAAGAGTTGATGAAAGCGACTGGAAGACCACTGGCGCTTTTGACGATACTGTCAAAATTTAGACGTTTGCTGTTGTAGTTGGTAGTAGGGAAATCCAGAATTGAAGTGGGAAACATATATTTAACTAAATCCTCCATAAATTGCTGGTTGTCTTGAATTATTTTGGTGTACGGACTAAATGACATGACATACCTCCATGGGTGTATGGGTTTAGCTATGAGTTTATGGTCGTTGCAGGAGTTTTACCGAGCGCTGCTTATAACTGAATAGCCAGCAAGCATTAAAGGGTATCTCGATAAGTTCACTGTTTTCTTTATGTTTATTCACATAGGATACGGGTGTCTTTTTCACACAACGTTTGGCAGTATGGCTCAATCCTCCTTGCTTATCTAGCCGGTATAGGTATAGCAAACCATCTGACTGATACCAACCCGCAACCATGGCGGGTGCTACATCAGCTAGCATCAGCAAGCGCTGGGCTTTGCTGTAGTCAATGATTGCCGAACAGAAGCATCGAGAACTTGTCAGTCGCACCGAAGAGTTGATGAAAGCGACTGGAAGACCACTGGCGCTTTTGACGATACCCCAAAAATATGCAGGGTTTTGTAGTCAAAATGAATAGCAAAAAGCTGTGTAATCCTTATGTAGCAATAGTTTTGGCTAAATTTACTGCACTGATTTAGCTATTGTGTTCTGCAACAGTCTGGTCAACTGCCTGTATCTGTTGCCCTGGATCAGGTTAAGCTTTCAAGGGAGTTATCCTTAACCTTCACCGATATGCTCCCATCACTCATTAATGAGACTTCCTCAGTGTACGACTGTTCATAGTCAAACAGCCGACGATATTCTTCATTCAATCTATCTTTCTCTCTTTTTGCCTTGGAGATAACTTTTAAAGAACCATACTTGCACTCGCGCTGGCTGTTGTTCCAACTTTTATACCTGCCATAAGTGGGATGTAGCTTTGAACTAGAAGATCTTTTTCCTTTTTGAGGACATAACGCCCTGTCATACTCTTCCAGCATTTGTTTGTAATTAATATGACAGTTATCTACTTCACCGTTCTCCCCTAAGCACCTGTGATATCGCTCTGCCGACAAACCATATTTATTTCTGGCTTTTTCATGTTCCTTTTTGAACTTTTCGTATTGAGCGTGCGTGCGGAATGTGAATTGATAGAGTTGGAAGGCTTGAAAAGTCTTGACCTTTGGTTCATAGTCCCCAGGTATTAACATTGAATACTTGTAATGGGACTCGTATCGCTGTTTATAATCTCCGCACGATACCATCTCATAGTCAACGTAAGGCATCGGAATTGGAACGCGCTCCGGATTCTGGCGTAAATCTTGTAGGTAATATTTTGTGAATACTTTCTTTGCGGGTTCTCGTTTAGTCGTATGACTACGACGCTTGATAATTGGCTCATTGTCTGGTTCTGGATACGACTTGGGTGGAGTCAATAGATAGTTGGCTGTCCCATCGATAGTAATACTGGTGTATAAACCTTTGGATTCAATTTCAAATTCAAGCCTATCTATAAATTTTTCGATAAAATCTTTTGGAAAACAATCTTTAAGATGTTGGGGAATCAACTCTTCATCTATACGTTTAAGTAGAGGATGTGGTTCAGGCTTGCCTTTGTCATCATACGTTTGATAGTATTCAATTGGACTAGATTCATCTTTACGGAACTCTAGAATATCGGCATCGCGCCATTGATAACGCCTTGCATTACCTATAGCCGCCCAATTCCAGCCTTGGCGACAGCGTTCTTGAGCAGTCTGACAAGGTAAGCGATGAACTAAGTGGTGGCGTGAGTCAAGAGGTTGAGGTTTATAGCGCGTGTTTCTTCCCACCAGCACACGATTCAGACACCAGGACACTCCATCAGTTATCGTTTGAAAGCCTCCCAAAGCCGTTTCCATACACCAAACCATCAAGCGAACATCGCTGGTTACATTGTTGGCTACGATGGGATTACAAATGTCGAAGTTTCTACTAGAAAATGCACCGTAAATGGTGTTGTTCATCAGCTTGTAAAGATTATTCATGGCTTCGCTTTCATCCGTACCTCCCTGACTTTTCTTCAAATTTTTGCTCCGTAATTCGATAAGTTTATTAACAAGTATTTCTCCTAATGCAACCTTTGTCCATTTCTGCTCTTTATTGAAATTATCCCAGTTTTCGGATAAATTTTCTAAAGGAACAAATTTGTCTTTTGGATAGTAACCTCCAATTAAAACTTTCCCATTCTCTTTGATATACTTTCTAAGTTGAGGAGTAGCAACGTAATCTAACCAATAAAAAGTAGAAGTTGTAAAGGGCGATTGAAAAATTTTATGAGTATAAATACGGGTATCGCTCGGCTTTATAATCTCGTCTTCATTCAAATATTTTGACGTTCTGTATGTCACTGATGGGAGAAAATTTTGCGACTCTGGTAGTTCTCCACCTTCAACGGTTATATAAACAAGTTCTAAATTTTCTTCTGCATTTTCTTGATGTTCTTCTATATATTCTTTAACTGTTATATCTCTAACTATTTTCAAGTGACCCAGTGGCAGGTCACGCTGTTTTATAACTGTTGGATAAGCTTGCTTAATATCTGAGTCGCAAATAACCTCACTATCGTCAGGTTTTGGAATATATAAAGGTTGTCCACAGCAAGTTCGACCCCCAATTACTTTTGTAAGCAAAAGCTTCTCGTTTAGCTTAATTTGTCTTTCTTTTTGCGCCTTTCTGTCTTGCTTACCTTTAAATTCTTCTGCTACTTCACTTTCAAAAAGCGTTTGCAAGTGATTAGAAGAACCCGGCTTCATTAATCCTTTGACTAAATCTTTAGTTTTTTCGGGTTCAAATTCAGGATTAACTTGTTGAACTTGATTGATAACGGCAGATTCTAGTAAATTTCTAACCGTAGCACCAATCGTCAGTTTCGGAGGTTTAAAATATGAATCTGGTACAGACAATTTTTCATAAACTTTTCGCATTTTTTCATGGTATTTCACCAAAATGTCATGATAAATACATTTTGATTTGGCAAATTCTAAAAAACGCTCCCAGTCGAACTCGTAAATAACTTGAATGTTATCTTCATCTTCTTTACTAATTTTTGGTATGTATGGTAACTCAACGTTAGAGGCAACTTCTGATAAATCTTTATCGTTACCGTGAATAGCACAGATATCTATAAACTCGACACTGACCTTAAACTTTTGTCTATTTGAGGAACAACCAGAGTCCGTTGATGAATTGGGTGCTATCAATAGGTAAGGAAGTTCAATAGATTGATTTAACCAAGTTTTATTACCTGCGTGTAAGTATGAGCTTGACTCATTGAGAAATCCACTTTTTACCTGCTTCAGGAGTTCCTGAAGTCCAGCTCCACCTACCCGGCGTTGACTCTTAGCCTCATCTAGCGTGTAGCGATGAAAAAGTTTAAAAATACTTCGTTTACCCGAAAAGCAATAAATAACAATATTAATTTTTTGGTAATTGTATTTTTTGATATTATACCAGTCTCTTCCGTGAAATACTTCAACATCTAATTTAAGTTCTTCACACAAAAATTGTAGCGGAATGAAATCAAACTTTTGGTTAATCGATTTTGCTCCAGGTTTAGGATTAATTGAATAGACTAATGTATCATCAATTGAAGCCATACTGAGCAAGCGCATCTGGACAGTTAAAAGCTTTGAGGGAGCTTCCGCCTCGTAGAGAGGTCTTTCTTTTGATACTAATTTTGAAATAGGCTCAAATTCAGCAGCTATATTGACAGGGAAATGAATAATAGTCTCTTTCTTGGGAGTGAAATCGTCTCGCTTGGCAATTTCCTCATAAGTCATTCCTCTACTGATATCAAATATATTATCTTGCTTGTCTTGTTTTAAAAAAAAATTGGCGGGTGATTGAACAGGCATGATTTGTTCTAAGTTACTCTGTTATGACATGAATTATATTGCCGTTCTTCTTACTGGTTATCTTGTTGCCGAATCGCCTCGTTTAATCCTTTACGAGCATCTTTATCGAGTCTAACTGAAGAAATCCCGTGAGGTACATGGCATATTTACTGATCTTTTGCTGATTTACCGATTGATTGACTTTGCATTCGCCTTACACATCTAAACAAAAACCCCCTGGCAACCTTGCTTGCTGGGGGTAAAGTCATACTTTATTTCCGAGGTTGAAGGGGGGGGAAAGGGAACCCTTTGTCTCCTTGTCCGAATGTCACGCTCCAGTCAGCCCTGAGTCAGCCCTGAACTAAAGTACTCGAAGAGAAGCCGCTTCGCGTCTACGGGCTAAAAGCTTAAACCCGTTAAAACGGGTTGAAAGACTTACCTAGTAAGCT
>CAKZMA010001566.1 GCA_937127375.1 uncultured Coleofasciculus sp.
ACAAAGATGGGCATATCCCCCCCTAACCGAACATCTTGCTCTTGCTCCCCCCTTTTTAAGGGGGGCTGGGGGGGATCAACCACCGCCACATCATGGACATCTAAATCCCCCGTCACATAACCCACTTGCGGCACATAAAGACAGTCATACCCGTTGTGAATTTGTCCCGCTTCCAGGACATTTTCAAATCGCCACAACTGATAGAGTGAACTCAAATAAAGGGTGGAGCCATGAACACACAACCCCATACACCGCTCAAAGGTGCGCTCAAAGATTGATAACTGTCCCGTCGGCTGTACTCCAATAAAAAACACCTTGCCAGCTTGATACGTGGTAAACGCCAGACTGAGATGTCGCTCAGCTAACCAAGCCGTGAATTGCCGGGAACCCGTTATTTCTAATGACGGGGAATTCGTCGAGGAGAATGGCGATTGATGCACCATGAGCCTTGTACTCTCGATGAAAGCCACAAACGTTGTCCGTTATTTATATTAGGAGTAGTCGGCAACGAAAAATTAGCCAACAGGAAATCTTTACCGAATCTTCATACAGAAAGCCAAATTTTCTCTCTTCATTAACAGATTTTGCTTTTTGTAAAATTTAGTGAAATATTAGCTGCATTATTTCAATTAAATGATATGAGAAAAAATACGACATTAGCTCTGCCGCACATCTAAGCTGTTCGGCATTGAAACCATAATGTCAATAATCGTTCCCCTTGTGGTAGTGCGATCCAGGCAGCTCGCTACTAATATCTAAGACACCCAGGAGGCGCGATCGCGAATTAATCAAGAAAAGGTTTCCGGTCTATCTGCTATCTTTAACGCGACTTGGGACAAGTCAGGGTGAGCCGTCCTCCTGCCAAGAAATCACCCTGACATCGTAAAACGTTTCGATCCAAACCTTAGCACCACATCTGGGACTATCGGGACGATAAACAACACGGCATCCTCCCGGTATTTCCACCTCATGACCATAGACATTCCTATTGCCAGTTTGAGTCGCCTGTTCCTTTGCTCCAATCAGCGATCCGGGGTCGCACCACTTCTTCACCGTAATCACTGGCTGGTGTGAATTATGTTTTTGATTCTGTCGAATTCTCTGTGAATTAACGTGAATGATAGTTTTCGCGGGCTTTCTGGGATTGCGCCAACGCGGAGCTGGACCTCTTTTCCCTCGCTTAATCAGCGGTTTGCCATTAAACAGAGGCATTAACCACATCCTCCCGGTCTTGTAAGCGCCTTCCACTCTGCCAGCAAGCAGCAGGACTCTCAGTCGAGCTGTAGAAATATTTAAAATTTGAGCCGCTTCTGTTGTACCGACAATCATGTTAACTATAAGGATAGCGTAATAGTTTTGAGTAAGTTACGTTTCTATGATTGGACAATTCCCCCCAATTTACTTTTATATCCCTCAACCCTATTGGTAGGATAATTTTCCCGATCGCGCGAACGAGATCCCGCACGAGGCGATCGCGTGGAAACTATTGACTCAACGCCCAATAAACTGCCCAAATTGCCATCGCCCGCAGATAATGACCTGCCCGAAATGTGCCAACGGTTGTAATCGCTTCCGGCGTGCGGAATTGTAACCCATTTTCATAGACTTGTCGCACTACTGATTCAGTGAGTTTTAAGGATTCATCCTTCATCCCCAATTGAATTAAAAATGCCGCTAGTCCAAAATTAATCCCTGTCCACACCTCCAAAGGATGCGTCGCATCGGGATATTCGGGAGAACCATCGGGTTTTACCCCATTCGCGGCACCGAATTGGGCATTATGGAACTTTAAGTAACAAGACTCGTAAACTGTTTTTAATGCCGATTGGGTGCATTCAGCGGGAACAATATCCGGTAATCCTAATAATTGGGCATAGAATTGACCACAGAGTTGATCTGCCATCACCACATCAGAATCACTGTCGCTATCCAGGCGATAATATTGACCATTCCAGAGTTTTTCTTGATAAATGGGTTTCGCTTGTTGCAGCCATTGCTGATAATCGTTCAGGGTTTGTTGAATCACCTCTGGATCAGGTAGATCAATGGAAAAAACTAGGGTGGAATTGTCCAGGAGAATTTGGGCGATCGCGCTGGCGGCTTCTAAGGCGGCTAACCATAACCCACCACAATATGCGCTAACACCCTGCAACTGCCAATCATCAAACGTCTGATCCGGTGCGCCGGAGTTTTCTGGAATCCCATCCCCATCGTGATCAAAGGTTTTCAGATACGCCAACGCCTTGACAATCGCTGACCAACATTCGGCTAAAAATTCAATATCCTTTGACCCCGTAAACACAAAGGTTCGATATACCTGCAAGACAAAATCACAGGGTAAATCTTTCCACTGATTACAATCTTGATAACTGGTATAGTTTGTCTTTTCCCAAGGATGTTCATTGGCTGCACCTAAATCGTGAGGTGTGGCATCAGCAGCTTTGCGAATCGCTGTGGCTTGGTTGTATCCAATAATTCGAGGCGTATCATCACTGGTGGGAATTGCCCAGGCAAAGGCTTCCAGTACCGCTTTATCCAATCGCGACCACAACATCGCTAGGGCAAATGATCCATACAGGCGCACATCTAAACTTTCGTACCAACGATAATCAAAGGATTCTAAAACTCCGAACTGACCCACGGGATTCCGTTCATTTGCCGCACTCCAGATTGTTCCCCCAGCCGATAACAAATACAGTTCATTAAACAGCGCCATTTTGAACCAATTGGGTAAATCCTGACGCTGTAAAATTGGATTTTGCCAGGATGAAATTCGCTCTTGCCAAAGGTCAGAATGTTTAAGGGCGGTGCGAACCATTGACCAGGCATTATTCCCGGTGCGACCAAAGAAATCGGTATAACGGCGGTAATATTTAACCCCAGCCGCAAACTCAGTTACCGGAAAATCCCAAGCCAGGATAAACGGGATTTTGCGCGTTCTTCCTGGGCGCAGTCGTACCCGTACCGCGATCGCGCCTGCAATTTGTTCTCCGGGTTCAGCAGGCGTTTCGTCTTGCACATCACTGAGACTTCCGTCACTGGCAAACGTATTCCACACCTGTGATCCATCGCCTGAGGGATTCCAGCGACAGTGATAAAATACCTCCTGACTTGGATTCGTCACCGTGGCGAAACAGAGTTGTCCTTCGCCTTCTTCAATCTCATCCCGCAACCTCACCCGATCTAACAGACAACCCACGCGGAAATTATCCACAATCCACTGATTATAATTCCCCGTACTATTGCCCCAACGCGGTTGATACTCGTAAACTGGACTTCCATCATCCCGTACCTGAACTTGGGGATGCCTAATCGCGTTAGTAAACCAGCCCACCATATTCTGCCAGGTGAGCATAATACTTAAAATAATCGGCTGATCGGTGGGATTATGGGCAGTCCATTCAAACACCGCCACCGGATAACTGCTTTCCTGATAACAATCCGCCCAAATCGGAGAAAACTGTTGGCAAGTTAATTCCGTTTGAAATACATTTTCGTAGACAAACCAACTCCGAGGATAAAGGGCGTGATAGGTTCCTGTAGTGACGTTTGACGTTTCCCCAGTGGGATACCATTGCCATTTGCCCAGACTGCCATCTTCTGGGGGTTCGGTGCAAAGGGCATAAGCTTGGGCGTCTTGGTTTTCTGGCTGTTCAAAGACGCTAAACTGACAAGCAGGCAGAGATTGAAACGTATGTTCTCCCCCATCCAGATGCCATAGATTAAAATCACCCCGTGAAGACCGACCCAGACAACCTGCGCCAAACCCACCCAAGGGCATACCATGCCAGGGTCCATCATCCAGATTACTGGCATAGCGTACAGTATAGGGATTCTCCCAGCCCTGTCCAATCGGACGTTGCCAGGTACTCTCAGGGATCATTGGGCGCGGTGGTTGATAGATCATGCTTTCGATCTTACGGCGTAGTGGGTCGCTTGGACTATTTTGGATCAATCTTGTAGTTATACCAAGAAGAAAATTTAACCATGCTACTCCTAGACACGACAACCCTGAAACCGACCGCAGAACAACGTATAATTCTTGATGGCATAACCTGGCAACACTATATCAATCTTGCCGATATGTTTGTTGATACCTTCCCTCGCTTGACTTACCTGGAAGGCAAACTAGAAATTATTATGACCACCTCCCCCGAACACGAACGTCTCAAGAAAATTATGGCTCGATTAATTGAAACATACACCGAAACAAGAGACATTGAACTCAACGGTTATGGTAATACTACCTTCCGTAGAGAAGCCGCCGCCAGAGGTGCAGAACCCGATGAATGTTATTGCTTGGGTGAACTGGGAGAAGTTCCTGATATCGCCATAGAAATTGCTCTCACCAGTGGTGGAATTGACAAACTTGAACTATACCGAGGGTTGGGTGTAAGAGAAGTTTGGTTTTGGCAAAATAATCAGTTATCGTTTCAGATTTTGCAGCCAGAGACAGCAACGTATCTACAACGCGATCGCTCTGTTCTCCTCCCCGATTTAGATCCCATGTTATTAGTGAGTTACGTCAATTATTCTAACCAAACCCAAGCCGTCAGAGCCTATCGACAAGCCTTACAGAATTAGGGTTTGCTGCACAACTCCAAAACCCTTAGCCATCAATGTTTTGAGTGGCATTGACCTGGGTTTTAAGAGCGATAACTTAACTCAACTCTAAACGAAACCCTGGCAAAACATCCTCCCCTGACAACACCACAGGCATCCCCAGCACCTCCACTTTTTGCCCCTGGCGATAAATTTCCACCTGTTTCTCTTTGGCATTAATCAACCAACCCAACTGCAACCCACTCGCCAAATACTCCTGCATCTTATTCTGTAGCGGCTTTAATCTATCCGTGCGAGAACGTAGTTCAATCAAAAAATCCGGGCAAATCGGTGGAAACCCCTCTCGTTCCTCCTGAGTTAACTCCTTCCACCTTTGCAACTCAACCCAAGCGACATCGGGAGCTCGATCGCCACCTCCGGGTAAACTAAATACAGTCTGAGAGCTAAACACCACTCCTAACTGAGTTTCTTCATTCCAGATTACAACTTTTGCAATCAAACTCGCTTCTTGGCTGCCACTTTCACCACCGATAGGTGTCACAATAATCAATTCTCCATTCGCTGAACGTTCAAGCTGTAAATCGGGATTCGCCTGACACAATTGAACAAACTGTTCTGATGTCAGAGTGGTAATTGGCTCTAAATTCAGTGCCGTTGTCATCGCATTATCTCCTTATCTGGGCAGATATAACCCAGATCACTCAACAACTCACTTGTTAACTTGTCCAAACTTAATATCGGCATTCTTCATCAGTTATACCCTATCTATGGCTCTCTGCCTTTGCGATCGCACTTATTGCTTTAAGAG
>CAKZMA010001567.1 GCA_937127375.1 uncultured Coleofasciculus sp.
TCCCCCAGCTTCCCCTGCTCCCCCAGCTTCCCCTGCTCCCCCAGCTTCCCCTGCTTTTCCTATCTACTATGTTTGAGCGCAACTCGGTATTACTGACTTTCAGAGGGTACGGATTGAATCGGCGTCTCTGAACTGACTAGATTTTGAAACGTAGCGATAATTAAAGGTAAACCAATAGCCAGCGCCAGAATCAGCGCCATCCACTTAAACCAAATCGTCTTCGGGCGTCCTTTCGCCGGATAGCCGCAAATCATGCAAATTTCATCATTCGTGCTAGTTAGGGAACCACACACCTTACAGGGTTCTAACGCCATTGTTTTCCGGGAGGTCAAGCTATACTCATCATCCTCATCCTAAACCAGCACAGCCAATTGCAAATCAGCCCTGACTAACAAACCGTCTGATCAGCAAGCTGACTCCGGTTTGGCAGAAACCCCTTAACCCGCACGTCTCTCAACTTAAGTGGAGAAGGTGATTTGAAGGTGAAAAGTAGGTCTTTTTCAGGAACCGTGAGTAGCTAGATTTCATCCTAATGAAGGATGATTTTTGCTACAAGTTGAGCCTACCCTGGGAAACATTCACCATTATCTCTGGTCAATAAGCTGTTCGGCATTTAAACCTTAATATCAATAACGGCGAAAGCCTTGTAGTGCGAGCATCTTGCTCGCTACTAATACCCAATTTAAATGCATGACAGCTTACTCCCATTATTGTTTCGATAGATAGATTACATTATGGCTCAAACTCTTTACGTTAATCCCGCTACCGGAGACGATAGCGCGACGGGTGACCAATCTGCTCCCTTTAAAACCTTGTCCAAAGCCCTGCAACAAGCCCAAGCCGATACAACTATCCAACTGGCGGCGGGAACCTATAATGCGACGAGTGGCGAGATTTTCCCACTGCAAGTCCCATCCGGGGTTAAACTGGTCGGCAATGAACAGAATAAAGGCGATGGTATTGTAATTGAAGGGAATGGCGAGTATATTAGCCCCACGCTGGCTCAACAAAATATAACCTTTTTACTGGAAGATACAACAGAAGTGCGCGGTGTCACGGTGACGAATAAAGCCACACGCGGCACAGGGATTTGGATTGAATCGACTGATCCGACGATAACCAACTGTACCTTTACTGAATGCGATCGCGAAGGGGTTTTAGCTACCGGAACCGCTAAACCTAAGGTTGTTGAAAATGACTTTATTGATAACGGTGGCAATGGCATCTCGTTTACCAAAAAGGCTCAAGGAGAAATTAAAAATAATACTTGTAAAGGAGCCGGTTACGGTATTAGTATTGATGGCGAGGCGACGCCGCGAGTTGTCGATAATCTCATTACCGAAAACCGTTTCGGAGTGGGAATTTCTGTCGATGCTAAACCCATCCTGCGAAATAACACCATTGAAGATAATGAAGAATACGGTATTGCTGTAACCGGTAATGCTGAGCCTGATTTAGGCAAAAGCCAAGACGATCCGGGTAATAATATTTTTCGCAACAACGGCAAATTTGCGATTCTCAACTCCAGCAAAAATACCTTGGTTTCTTGGGGCAATGCGTTGACAAGTAATCAAGTGAGTGGAACAGTTCAAATTGAAGGTAGTATCAGCGATGGTGGCGGTGGAGATGATGGTGACGGTGATGATGGAGGTCAACCACCGGATAGCTTCTCCGATATTCAAAACCACTGGGCAAAACCCTTTATTCAAGGATTACTCGACAAAGGATTAATTAGTGGCTTTAAAGATGGTACATTTAAGCCCGATGACAAAATGACCCGCGCTCAATATGCGGCGTTATTAGTTAAAGCCTTCAACCCTTCAGCGACACGGGATGGGATAAATTTCACCGATGTTGCTGATGATTTCTGGGCAAAGGATGTGATTCAAGAGGCTTATCGCGGCGAATTCCTATCGGGTTTTCCGGACAATAGCTTTAAACCCAATGATAATGTGCAACGGGCGCAAGTGATTGTGTCTTTAGTGAATGGATTGGGGTTATCAGCAAGCGATGGAACGGTGTTGAGTACCTATAGCGATCGCGCCGCTATCCCCGATTATGCCAAAGATGAAGTCAACACGGCGACGAAGAAAGAAATCGTGGTGAGTTATCCGGATACCAAACAACTTGATCCGACCAAAGATGCTACCCGCGCTGAGGTAGCCGCTATGGTATATCAGGCGCTGGTTGATGGGAATCAGGTGAGTACAGTTAACTCAGACTATATTGTTAGCGCTACTCCCGATGATGAGCAACCTAAAACCTTCCCCGATATTCAAAAGCACTGGGCAAAACCGTTTATTGAAGGATTACTCGACAAAGGCTTAATTAGCGGGTTTGGCGATGGTACATTTAAACCCAATGACAAAATGACCCGCGCCCAATATGCAGCGTTATTGGTTAAAGCCTTTGACCCTGAACCTAAACGGGAAGCCAAGAACTTCCTGGATGTTAGTGATAAGTCTTGGGCAAAGGATGCGATTCAAAAAGCATATCGCGGCGGATTTCTATCTGGTTATCCCGGTGATATGTTCCGCCAAGGAGATAATGTTGAACGGGTTCAGGTTGTGGTGTCTTTGGTGAATGGATTAGAATTATCAGAATCCGATGATAATGCCTTAGATTTTTACGAGGATAGCGATGATATTCCGGAGTATGGTAAGGAGGAAGTTGCCACAGCCACGAAAAAACAAATTGTGGTGAATCATCCTGATGTCAAAAAACTCGATCCAACCAAAGCGGCTACTCGTGGTGAGGTAGCGGCTATGGTGTATCAGGCATTAGTGGATGAGAATAAAGTGAGTGCGATTGATTCGGATTACATTGTGTCCGCTTAAAGGGGGAACGTATTAACCCATCATTTATGTAGAGACGTTGCATGCAACGTCTCTACAATGGTGCCGAACGTCCTCTAATAGTGGTGGGTTACGGCGGATATTTCATTAAATAGTTATTGTCCTGATAAAAACACCGCCTAACCCACCCTACGAAAACTTATTTTTTGAGCCGTGATTGTTTAAAGTTAAGAGAGTTCTAAGTTAAAACGCTGGATTCGCATTGACTGGGAGTCGGGGAGACAAGCTAACCTGGAAGGAAGAGATACCTGTAGTTCTTCTGTTAACGTTTGACAAATTCATGCCACAGTCTTATTTTGATTCGGATCAAAACGGTCACAAGTCCTTTGAATTACCCGGTGCTAGACCCCACTACAACCCCGATCGCCCGGGACAAGTGAATCATATTTTCCTGGATTTGGTCTTGGATATCCCCAAGCAGCGCTTAGAAGGGAGTTGTACCATTACCCTAACACCAGTGCGGAATGATATCCGTCAGTTTGTCCTGGATGCGGTGAACCTGACGATTGAATCGGTGCAGATTGATGGTGAATCCCAACCCTTTGACTGTGACGGAGAACAACTACAGATCCAGGTTCTCAACCCGACTGAAGCGGGGAAAGAGGTAAAAATCGCGATCGCGTACCAGGTTGAACAGCCACAACGGGGTATCTATTTCATTACTCCTAGCCAAGATTATCCCAACAAACCCACCCAGGTGTGGACACAGGGAGAAGATGAAGACTCCCGCTTCTGGTTCCCCTGTTTCGATTATCCGGGTCAATTAGCGAGTTCGGAACTGCGCGTCACGGTTCCTAAACCTTTGATCGCCATATCCAACGGGGAACTGATCGGAACTCAAGAAGAGGGCGATCGCACAACCTATCATTGGTTACAAAACCACGTTCATCCGACCTATTTAATGACCCTAGCAGTAGGTGACTTTGCCGAAATTCGCGATGAATGGCAAGGAAAACCTGTTACCTATTATGTAGAAAAAGGGCGGGAAGAGGATGCGCGGCGCAGTATGGGTAAGACGCCCCAGATGATGGAATTCTATAGTCATGTCTTTGGCTATCCCTATCCTTATCCTAAATACGCCCAAGTTTGTGTTGATGACTTTATCTTTGGGGGGATGGAAAACACCTCCACCACCCTACTTACCGATCGCTGCTTACTCGATGAACGGGCGGCGCTTGATAGTATGCGTACCGAAAGCTTAGTCGCCCACGAATTGGCACATCAATGGTTTGGTGACTTGGTGGTGATTAAGCATTGGTCCCATGCTTGGATTAAGGAAGGAATGGCGTCCTATACGGAAGTTTTGTGGACTGAACAGGAGTATGGTAAAGATGATGCGGCGTATTATCTACTTAATGAAGCCCGCAGCTACATCCAGGAAGACACCTCCCGCTATCGCCGTCCCATTGTTACTCACATCTACCGAGAAGCGATTGAATTGTATGACCGCCACCTTTATGAAAAAGGGGCTTGTGTTTATCATATAATCCGGGCGGAATTGGGGGATGAGTTATTCTGGAAAACCATCCAAACCTTTGTCCAAGATAATGCTCATAATACTGTAGAAACGGTTGACCTATTACGGGCAATTGAAAAAGCCACAGGTCGAAATCTGCTGTTTCTGTTTGATCAATATGTCTTCCGAGGTGGTCATCCCGACTATAAAGTTAGCTACACCTGGGATGGGGACAGTCAGTTGGCAAAAGTGACTGTGATTCAAACCCAAGTGAAGGATAAGAAAAATGGCAGTAAAAACGAGCTATTTGACCTAAAAATTCCCATCGCCTTTGGTTACACTGATGCTGATTCCCCTCTGAAAACGTTTAAGGTTCGCATCCATGAACGGGAACAGAGTTTCTATTTCCCCTTGGAGAAAAAGCCCCAGTTTATTAGTTTTGATGCGGGGAACAATTACTTAAAAACGGTGACGCTGGAGTATCCTTTAGCCGAACTAAAAGCCCAGCTAAAGCATGATCCTGACCCCGTTTCCCGGATTTACGCCGCCCAAGCGTTAGTGAAGAAGGGAGGGTTAGACGTGGTTCAGGCGTTAGCAGAAGCCCTGACGGATGATCCCTTCTGGGGGGTGCGTGTCGAAGTCGCCAAACAATTAGCAAAAGTCAAACTGGATCAAGCCTCTGTTGCTTTAGTGGCTGGATTGCAGGATAAAGATGCGCGGGTACGGCGATCGGTGGTTGAAGCGTTGAGTAAGGTGAAAACGGTAGAAAGCTATGAAGCCTTAAACCATCTGTTAGAAGGGGGAGATGCGAGTTATTACGTGGAAGCATCGGCGGCGAAGGTGCTGGGTAAACTGGCGTCTGGGAGTATGAAAGATAAAGCAGAGGAAGTGCTGCAATTATTAACTACAATTCTCAATGAACGTGCGGGTTGGAATGAAGTCGTGCGTTCGGGTGCGATCGCGGGATTGAGTCAGATGAAGTCTTCACCCCAAGCGCTAGATGTAATTATGGAGTACACTAAGCTGGGTGTTCCTCAACCCTTACGACTGGCGTCAATTCGGGCTTTAGGAACCATTTCCACAGGTCAAACCCCGAATAAGCTAGAGGAGATATTAGAGGCGTTAGAGGCGTTATCGGGGGAATCGTTCTTCCTGACTCAAGTGGCGGTGGTTTCCGCATTATCTCAAATGGAGACTGTTAAGGCGATTGGGGTTTTGCGATCGCTATGTGATCAAACACCGGATGGGCGTGTGCGTCGTCGGGCGGAAGAAGCGATTCAAAAGGTGCAGAAACAGGTGGGTTCAGACAAAGCGATTAAACAGCTTCGCGAAGAACTCGATCAGATTAAGCAAGAGAATCAGGAACTTAAAAGCCG